>JAUVGT010000389.1 GCA_030593645.1 Deltaproteobacteria bacterium | reverse complement strand
GTTAATTGCGGATATCGTTGAATTTCATCAATAACCGCTTTGGGTCCCAATTGGGTCACAAATCCTTTTGGATCATTTTTTGCCCAATTCAAGGCATCAATGTCATCCAGTGTGACATAATGATAGTCTGGAAATTGTAATTTCAATAATGTGGTTTTACCGCATCTCCGCGGACCCAAAATCAGGCAGCTTTTACCGGGTTTTATCTCTATCCATCTTTTAAACATGGTTATAAAATAGCATGCCTATATAGAAAGTCAAGATTAAAATTAGGTCGAAGAATAAAAAGGGATTACATACAGATTTCAGGCGAACAAACTTACCAACCTTTATAAGATGTTCCGATATGAAAGTGGCTATTAACATATTATTGTAACTTTTCACTTGCGAAGCAAAGCCCCTACAAAATAATTTTGTTCTTCGAAGCGATCCATACAAAACGTGACTGCGACTTACTTTTCTTGTAGGCGGAAGCCCGAAAACGGCGCACATGGAAATCACAGCTCTTCAAGAGCTGTTCGAATTTCTTAGCCGGCTCAGCCGACCACACCGCCAGGCATCCTTGTTCCCGCAGTGCGCGGTGACAGGACTGAATTCCTTCATGACCGTACATAAGGCGGTTTCCTGAATCTGTCATCGCGTTAGGCCCATTATCGATATCCAGGAGGATCGCATCAAATCTTCTCCTGGAACGTGAGATAAGTTCGACGACATCGCCCATCTCGAGGTTAACCCGTTTATCCTTGAGGGGCTGACCGTTGAGTACTCCGAGGAACTCACGATTCCATTCGACTACAGCTCCCAACAGTTCACCCACCACAACCCGGGCGTGGGTGTCGAGCATATCGAGAGCCTGGCGAAGGGTGTAGCCCATGCCCAGGCCGCCAATGAGTACGCTGGGCGCCTTGCGGCCGGCCAGATGCGCGCAACCCAGCCGTGCCAGTTCCAGTTCCGACTCATGCTGGCGACTGTTCATCAAATCATAACTGTTAATCATGATCGAAAAATCACGGCCATGCTGATAAAGCACCATCTTACCTCCGTCCGGGGTTAACGCTGAAGCTATTCTTTTTCTCGGTTTCATGGTGGTATCCTATTCAAATAAAAAAGGTAGTGGGAAGCGTCTTTCATCTGCCTTCGCCGAGGCTATGGCAGACAAGTGTTCATCTTCTATTAATCGGATACCCCATCATAACCACACGCGATCATGTATTTATCAAGGATATCGCACACCCGATCCACAGCAAGATCCTGGGGATTGTTATTCAGTTTTCCCTGTTTCACTTTTTGATACTGGGCAGGCATGTACTTGCCCAGCAGGGCTTTGGGTATGCCGGCTGAAAGGTTTCTGTAGAGTTTTGACTGTGCGGCTTTCACTGTGTGATGATTCAGATAGTAACGGGCGCGATCCAAATAGCTGAAGGCAAGATTCGATGGGAGAGATTCGTCCTTTTGATAGTATTTTTCCCAGTGTTCGGGATTTGCCATCATTGCCTCAATCAGAGTTTGCCGGAATTCGGAAGGATTTTCGACTCCCATTTCCTTTTCGATCATTTCCAGCAGAAAGAGCGCCTCACGAAGGGTAAAAGTCAGCCATGGACCGACTTTAAGAAAGAAAAAGTGCCTTGCGACAAGGCGCATCAGATTGTCCGGGCGTTGGTAATCCGTGGAATGAACTTCGTAAACCAAATGATCATACTGATCGATCGCGTGGCTTAGCTGATGATCGGGTGCATAGTGGTGAATAAAATTATTTCCGAATTCAACACCGGGCTGGACCACAAGGGCAATCACCCGTTTCCAGGCGGTTTCAAGTCCTGCCTTGCCAAACGCACCGACAAAATGGTCGATGATACGGTGTACATCTTCAGGATTTGTGGGTATCAGTTGATGTTTGTCATGAGAACCTCCGGGAGCCGGGACCTCTGTGCCAATCACATAAAACAGCGGGATTGACCCGCGGTTTGTTTCACACAGACGCACCAACTCCACTGTCCTTTTGATGATGGCAGACTCTTTCAGGGGGCGTTGATCATCGGCACACGGAAAGCTAAGATCCAGGTGAATTTTCCGGTATCCGGCCCTGATGAATTGTAAAACCAGTTTACGGGTATTTGACATAGCCTCATCCGCCGGCAATTCCTGCCAGGGATTTGTGCCCAGATGATCACCGCCGAAGATGATTCGGTAGGTGTCAAAACGATTGTCCTTTGACATTTTTTTCACAAAGGCTGTAAAATCCTCCGGGGTCATGCCGGAATAGCCGCCGAACTGGTTCACCTGATTGGAAGTCGACTCGATGAGCAGGGGGCCGTTGTATCTGTTCATGGTTCGAAATCCGGCCAGTATGACTTCGGGGTGCGAAGAGCATATGGACAGAATCCCGACCGGATCACCGGCTTTATTCCAGGCCAGTCTGTAAAGCATTTCCTGTAATGCCGTCGCCATTTCTATCAATTCTCCTTTGTAGCTATCTCACCGATTTTCTAAAATACAGTACTGTACTTTTTCCCAGTACGGGATTCAAGAGGTTTTCAAGAATGCGAGCAGGGCGGGGATTTTTCATGATATCCCATGTGAGGAAATCGTGGTACTGCCTGACCAGTGGAGAGTTTTTCCGGTTCACTCCCACAAGGCATTTCAGCCACCAGTACGGTGTATGAAGACTGTGGGCGAAATGGGAACCTGTGAGTTTTAAACCCTGTTTTTCAAATAGAGTAATCAGATTTTTGATTTTATAAATGCGGACATGGCCCCGGTCAGAATTTACATAGTCATCAGACAGGATCCAGCAGATCTTTTCCGGCCAGTATCGGGGTACGCTCACAGCCAGGACAGAACCCGGTTTTAATATCCTGATCAGCTCTTTAGCGGCTGTTCCATGATCCGGGATGTGCTCTAACACTTCGGAGCAGATAACCAGATCAAAATAATCATTTTTAAAAGGGGTGCCGGAGATGTCCGCGCTGACCAGTTCCCATCGGCTTTTACTTTGTTTGTTCAGCTCCTCATGAAATTTGAGGCGGGTTCCGGCCTCTTTAAGATCATTAAGGTTCAGGTCAGCTCCCAGGACGAATACATCTTTGTGTTCCCAGGCCGCGCATGTATGACGGCCTGAACCGCAGCCGATATCAAGAATCTTAAAGCCCGGTTTAATCCTGAGCCGGTTGAAGTCGACGGTAATCATCGATGACCTCCCGGTAAGCCGCAATAGTCAGCTCGGCTGCTTTTTCCCATGTAAAATGGTCATGTACCCTTTGATATCCTGCTTTTCCCATGCTCCTGGCTTTTTCTGGGTGATCAAGGAGAAGTGTAATAGCGGTAAAGAGTGCTTTTGGATTCGCGGGAGGGACCAGTATACCGGAGTCTCCCACAACCTCCGGAAGGGCGCCACCGGTGGTGCTGATTACAGGAACTTTGCAGGCCATGGCTTCTCCCGCGGGGAGACCAAACCCTTCATATACCGAAGGGACAACAGCCATGCTCGATTTCGCGTATTGAATGACAAACTCATCGTCCGTGATTCTGCCTGTAAAGGTGACCTGTTTACTGATGCTGAGCTTTTTAATCAGTTTTTCGATGGCCCCGTTTTTTTGGGGGGACCCTATAACCACCAGCTTGATTTCCCTGATTTTTGAAATCATGGCGATCGCGTGGAGAAGATAATTCAATCCCTTTAAAGCCGTGTCGGCGCTGTTTGTGACGATAATTCGGTTCTTCTCTCTTTTAACTCCTTCTAAGGGATAAAACTGTTTTGTATTTATGCCGTTGGGAACGATGCTGAATTTTTTGTCGGGTATTTTAAAATCTCTGCTGATGTCCTCACGTGCGCTGTTTGAGACCGTAATGATACGCCGCAGGGTTCGTCCCACCTGTTTTTGCATACTGAGAAACGAAAACCATCTCAGGGATTTCAGCTTTAGCAATATCGAAGATTCACTCCGAACAGCTATTTTACGGTCAACCGTAATCGGGTGGTGTATCGTGGCAATGGTGGGGATCAGTTTGCTGAGCGCCCATATGCCATAGGACAGACTCTGGTTATCATGAATGATATCGTATTGGTTTAATCGTTTTCGTAAATATTGATACGCCCGGACTCCAAAAGTAAACGGCTCGGGAAAACCCATGGTTGAAACACCGATCCATTCAATCAGGTTAACAGGATTGGCCAGTTCTTTTAGCGAGGGCACCCGGAACGGATCTTTTGGATCATACAGGTCAAGGCAGGGGAGGCGGTGCACCGGGATATCGGGATCCAGAACCAAGTCCGGGGGGCCTGAGATGATCTCGACATCATGTCCCAGGTCTTTTAACGCCCGGCTGATATTTTTAATGTATACACCCTGGCCGCCGCTGTGCGGATTGCTTCGATAGCTTAAGAGGCAGATTCGTAATCGGGAGTTCTTTATCATTTTTAAACCATTGAAATCTTATTTATAATCCTGTATTGATGGTCTCGTAAAAAGTCCGAATTAGACGGTTTCGTAAAGAGTTCAAATTCAAGGCGTGCAAATTTTGTAATGATGAAGCGTACTTATCGTACGTTGAATCATTGCAAAATGCAGCACAACGCAGAAGTTGGACTTT
>JAUVGT010000261.1 GCA_030593645.1 Deltaproteobacteria bacterium | reverse complement strand
GATGAACGCTTGTCCGCCATGGTTTTAACGACGGCGGGTTCATTATTAATCAGGAAATTACTTCAGGTAAAGAGCGAAGGGCGGACACACAGGCCCCTACGATTACTTGGTCTTTAATTTTATCGTGTTTTTATTTCGTGTGATTCGTGTATTTCGTGGTTTCAAATAAAACATGAGAAAGGATAACCATGAGTTTTAAAAAACGTTTACTAGCAAATGAATTCGTTGTGCTGGCGGAAATGAATACACCCAAAGGTGTCGATATTTCAAGGATGGTTATGAATGCGCGCCGAATCAAGGGCAGAGTGGATGCCGTAGTGATTCCCGACATGGATAACGGTGTGATGCGGATGAGCGCCCTGGCCGGCGGAGTGGTGATGCAGCAGCAGGGAATGGAATCGATTATCCATGTTTACTGCCGGGACCGGAACCGAATGGCCCTCCAGGGAGATATCCTTGCCGCCCATGTGCTTGGGATTCAAAACCTTATAGTAGTCCAGAGTGAAGATATGACCAACGGCGACCATCGTGATGCCCGGCCGGTTTTTGACGTGGATGAGCTGAAGCTCCTGGGAGCCATTCAATCCCTCCAGAAAGGTATTGATATGGCTGGCTTTGAATTGGACGGCAGTCCCGATTTTACCACAGGATGCGCCTTAGGTGTGTTTAATGATGAAAACGATATGGATAAAGAGATTGAAGCGGTTCGAAAAAAAGTCAGCGCCGGCGCCCGTTTCATCATCACTCCTCCTATCTTTGATATTGAACGTTTTCAATTTCTTATGCAAAAAATTGAATCCCTGGATGTACCCATTATTCCGACCGTTTTCTTACTGAAATCAGTGGCTATAGCCCGTTATATTTCCATTCATGAACCCGGAGGATTTCTTTCAGAAACAACGATTAAACGTATTCGAAAGGCTAAAGACCGTGAAATGGAAGGAATCCGTATTGCCGGTGAAACCATTGCCGCTATGAAAGAGCTTTCTCAAGGTGTGCTGATCCAAACCCTGGGATGGGAACATCGTATCGGGGCTATATTGGATGTTGCAGGATTGTAAATACCGGCCAGAATCTGGTGTAAAATACAATAACTGTTAATATTCTTTATCGTTTTCAAATAAAACCGGAGAGCAGAGTAATCCATGCAAAAAAACATATTAAAATCAGACAGTAACAAAGTGCTCGTGGTGGGCGGCGGTATCGGCGGGATACGATGCGCCCTGGACCTGGCAGAAGCCGGCCGGGATGTGATCTTAATCGACAAAGCATTTTCTATCGGCGGGCTGATGACTCAGCTTGATCGGACATTTCCCACAAACAATTGCGATCTTTGCACGCTGAGCTCTCAATTGTCTGAAAGCAGCCGTCAATTACATATTGAACTTTTAACAATGACGCAACTTGTCAACGTCCGGGGTGAGGCCGGTAATTTCGATATCCATCTGGTTCAGGCACCGAGGTATATCGATTTAGATCAATGTACCGCCTGCGGGAATTGTTATGAAAAATTTCCCGAATTCGTCCGTTTTTCACCCGGGCTGGACCATCGGGCACCGACCTGCATGCGTTATCCTCAGGCCACGCCCTATGCCTATTCAATTGATATGGATCAGTGTTCGGATATGGACGGGCTGGTTCAAACCTGTCCGGCCGGCGCGATTATTCCCGAAGACAGTAAAAAAGAAATCGATATGAACGTGGGGGCAATTGTTGTGGCACTGGGTGCGGAAGTATTTGATCCTAAGGGATTGGACCATTATATCTATGATTCCAGCCCGGATGTGGTCACCAGCCTTGAATATGAACGAATCCTTTCAGCTTCAGGACCGACCGGCGGTGAGCTGGTCAGACCGTCGGACGGGAAACCGCCGCAAAAAATCGCATGGATCCAGTGTGTCGGTTCACGCGGTTTACAAAAGGGGGCCTCGCCCTATTGTTCCGGGGCATGCTGCATGTTCGCCCTGAAAGAGGCCATGGTAACCCGCGAATATTTTCAGGAAACCATAGAAACCACCATTTTTTACATGGATATGCGGACCTGCGGCAAGGACTATGAGCTTTACTACCAGAGAGCCCGAAACGAATTCGGCATTCATTTTGTTCACAGCCGTCCGCACAGTATTGTCAGCGATAAAAATTCCGGTGAACTCGTGATTACCTATACGCCTTATGACTCCAGCGTGTTTCAAAAAGAATCATTTGATATGGTGATCCTTTCCACCGGTTTTTTTATGGCCGAAGATACGGCCGATTTTGCCCGAATACTTGGCATTGAGCTCAATGAACATAGATTTGCACAAACCGATAATTTCAATCCGGTGGTAACGTCCAGGGAAGGCATCTATGTCTGCGGTCTTTTTGAAAGCCCGAAAGATATCCCCGAGACCATGGTACAGGCAAGCGCGGCCGCAAGCATGGCTTCCCGAAATCTGGTTCCGATTGAAGAAAATACCGACAACACAAAAGAGTATCCGCCTGAATGGGATGTGAGCCATGAGGAACCAAAGGTCGGAGTATTTATCTGTAACTGCGGTAATAATATCGGCGGTGTGATCGATGTGAACCAGCTGGTCGATTTTTCAAAAACCCTTTCGAATGTAGTCTGGGCTGAAATGGCCGGCCACGGCTGCAGCCGGGAAAGCCTGGGCCGCATCAAAGAGCTGATCATGACAAAAAAAATCAACCGTGTGGTCATCGGCGGCTGTTCGCCCCGGACGCACGAAGCCAAGTTCCAGGATACACTCAGGGAAGCCGGTCTCAATAAATACCTTTTTGAAATGGCGAACATACGTGATCAGGATACCTGGGATCACCTGGATCAGCCGGAAATGGCCGCTAAAAAAGCCCGGGACCTGATTAAAATGGCTGTTACCGGTGTAATCCATTCCAGGCCCCTGACAGATCATATCCTTCCCATTAACAGGGACGTGCTGGTTGTTGGCGGAGGCGTCACCGGGATGACTGCCGCGCTTAACCTGGCTGATCAGGGTTTTAAAGTTTACCTGGTTGAAAAAAATCCCCAGCTGGGCGGAATGGCAAAAGATATCCGTAAATCCATTGAGGGTGAAAACGTACAATCCTATATGACGGAATTGATCAAAAAAACCTTAAACCACGATCGGATTCAGGTGATGACCGGCACCATCATCGTGGATCATTCAGGCATGCCGGGTTTATTTAAAACAGGCATGCAGGTCGGGAAGCAGATGTTTTACCGCCAGATCAATCACGGCGTGACCATCATTGCCACAGGCGCTTTAATGAACCGTCCCGGGGAATATCTTCTTGATGAACATGAAGCAGTGATGACCCAGCTCGATATGGACGCGCTGATCGAAGACCAGCCGGATAAAATCAAGGCGTATAAAAATGTGGTCATGATTCAGTGTGTGGATTCCCGTTCCGATAACAACCCGAATTGTTCCCGCGTCTGCTGCCAGGCGGCCGTTAAAAACGCGTTGAGAATACTCGATTTAAATCCAGATACCCGCATTATTATTCTTTACCGGGATATGCGGACCTATGGTTTTTATGAAGATTACTACCGTATGGCCCGTCAGCGCGGTGTCATTTTTGAAAATTATAAGAAAGACAACCCCCCGAAAGTAAACTCTGCCGGCGATAAACAGGTCGAAGTGACTTTCAGGGACCGGGTACTGGGGCGTGATATTTCAGTTCCGGCGGACTCCCTTTGCCTGAGTACCGGATTTATCAGCGATGATGAAGGATCCGAAGATCTGGCCATGGTTTTTCATCTGCAGCGTACATCAGACGGTTATTTTCTTGAAGACCATATCAAACTCCGTCCGGTGGACCTGCCGATACCCGGCTTTTTTGTGGCCGGCACAGCCCATGCTCCAAAAACAATCCGTGAGAGTATTGCCCAGGCCCATGCTGCTGCGGCAAGAGCCCGTACACTTTTAAACAGTGATAAAATTAACCTGGGCGCGTCAGTGGCCCGGGTTGATTCTGCCAAGTGCGCGGCCTGTTTGATTTGTGTAAGGGCTTGTCCTTTTGGAATACCTTTTATTAACGCGGATGGTTATTCGGAAATCGACCCATCCAAATGTCATGGATGCGGTGTCTGTGCTTCGGAGTGTCCTGCCAGGGCAATCCAGTTGATGCAGTTCGAAGACGATCAGATTATAGCCAAACTAAACGGACTGCTGGAAAGGAAGGTGGCCTGATGGAAAATTTTGAACCGGTAATCGTGGCATTCTGCTGTCACTATTGTGCGTATACCGCGGCTGATATGGCAGGCAGCAAACGGCTCAGTTATCCGCCCAATGTAAAAATTGTGCGTGTCCCATGCTCTGGAAAAGTTGACGCGATTCATATCATGAAAGCATTTGAAAAAGGAGCTGATGGTGTTTATGTTGCCGGCTGCCTGGAAGGAGACTGTCATTTCAAAAATGGCAACATGAAAGTCTCCCGTCGTGTCAATTATATTAAAAAGCTGCTGGATGAAATCGGGATCAACGGTGACCGGTTGGAGATGGTTATGATGTCTGCCGGAATGGGAGACTATTTTGCAAAAAAAGCCACTGAAATAACTGATAAAATCAGGAGCCTGGGACCGAATCCGACAAAAACGGTCTTAGGGTTCGCGCAAAAATAAGTTTACATTTTAGGCACTCGGAGTTAGGTCAGATTTGTTCGATCTGAGGCTGCAAAACCGCAGGCATAGCAAGCTATTCCGAGGATTTTGGAGCCGAGGATCGGGCAAAGATGACCTGAATCCGGGATGCATAAAAAGGTGAAGTTATTTTTGCGCGAGCCCTTAACATCCGGAAATTCAAAAACAGCAAGTTAAGGAGAAAGAATCGTTATGATTACTGCTGAACGAAAACCCATGGAAGAATTAACTGAATATGTCAAAAATCATGACCGCATACTGCTTGTGGGCTGTAATGAATGCGTCACCGTCTGCGCGGCCGGCGGCCGCAAAGAGGTCGCTTTACTGGCCTCGGCCCTTCAAATGGATGCAATGCAAAAAGGTAAAACCCTTGATATCACGGAAATCACACTCGAACGGCAATGCGATCCCGAATACATTGAGGAACTGACTCCCCATATCGACCAGGTGGATGCGGTGATGTCAATGGCCTGCGGCTGCGGTGTTCAGGAAATTGCCAGACGTTTTAAGAATACACCGGTTTTTCCGGCCGTAAACACAAAATTCATGGGTGCTTCTGAACGACAGGGGGTATGGGCTGAAAGATGCCAGGGATGCGGCAGCTGCCTTCTGGGATTAACCGGGGGGATATGCCCCATCGCCCGGTGTGCCAAGCGTTTACTCAACGGCCCATGCGGCGGTTCAAGCAATGGAAAATGTGAAATCAACCCGGATCTGGATTGCGCGTGGCAGCTGATTTGGGATCGTTTAAAAGCACTGGGTATGGAAAAACAGTATGAAGAAATTATACCGGCTAAAAACTGGGTGTCCGGTCGAGGCGGCGGCCCCCGTAAAATCATCAGAGAGGATTTGGCAGAATGAAAAGTGAAAGTGTACTTGAAAAAGTATTGGTATCAGGTCAGTTGGCGGTCACTTCCGAATGCGGCCCCCCACGAGGAGCCGTTCCGGAAATCATTAAAGAAAAGGCCGAATTGCTGAAAGATTACGCGGATGCGGTAAATGTAACGGATAACCAAACGGCCATGGTTCGAATGTCGAGCTTCGCGGCCTGCGTGTTCCTGAAACAGATGGGGCTGAATCCTATTTTGCAGATGGTCACCCGGGACCGCAACAGGTTGGCCATGCAAAGCGATATCCTGGGGGCATATGCCCATGGTATAGACACCATGCTTTGTTTATCCGGAGATCATCCCCATTTTGGGGATCACCCGGAAGCAATCAATGTCCATGACCTGGATTCCATTCAATTGATTCAGATGGTCAAAACCATGCGGGATGAGGGTAAATTCCAGGGTGGAGCAGATATTTTGAATCCGCCTAAAATGTTCATCGGCGCGGCAGCCAATCCTTTTGCGGATCCGTTTGAGCTTCGTGTGGCCCGTTTGTCAAAAAAGATCAATGCGGGTGTGGATTTTATCCAGACACAGTGCATTTACAACATCGACAAATTTGAAAAATGGATGAAGGGTGTGACAGACAGGGGACTTCATAAAAAGGTATACATTTTAGCGGGCATAACACCGATGAAATCAGCCGGTATGGCCCGGTACATGAAAAATAAGGTTCCGGGAATGGATGTCCCCGATGAAATCATTAAGCGTATCGCGGATGTACCCCAAAAAAAACAGGCGGATGAAGGCATTAAGATTTGTATTGAAACCATCCAGCGTTTGAAAGAGGTTGAAGGTGTCAGCGGTTTTCATATCATGGCCATCGAATGGGAACAGAAGGTTCCGGAAATCATTGAGCAGGCAGGTCTTTTACCCCGTCCGGTCGTTTAGGGGCAAAGGGCATTATCATATAATAATTAAAAAATACTTATTAATATAAGAAGGAGGAAATAACAATGACTGATCAACAACTTATACTGGTAGTGGACGATGATCCTGACATCGTGGAATCAATATCTATGAAACTGGAAAGTAAAAATTATAAAGTCGCCAAGGCATATGATGGCGTTGAAGCCTGGGATAAAATAAAGGAAGAACGTCCGGCCCTGATAATACTCGATGTCATGATGCCGAGAAAAAACGGTTATGAGCTATGCGATGAACTGAAAAAATCAGACGAATATAAAGATATTGCGGTGGTACTCCTGACAGCCGTCGCCGATGCGGTCACTTCCACCAGTTTTACTCACATGGACGGCAGGACAACCCTGGCGGATGATTATATTCCAAAACCGGTTGAATTAGATAAACTGATGAATAGTGTTAAAGAGAACCTGGAATAGTGTATGGATCATCTGGTCATCAACTGAACCGCGGGTTTAAAAACACTTGTACGCCCGCAGTTCAATTAGCTAAAAGCTATTTTAATGGGAAACAGTCGGAAAAAAAAAGATAAAAAAATCACTCTGGGCGGTATCAAGCTGAGTAATGAACTCATGCAGGTGAATATTTTTAGATCGACGGGTAACATGAACCGAGTTTTGTTATTCTGCCGCCTGATGGCTGAAAACAAAATCAATTTACCGTTCCTGTCGATTACTGCTATTCCTGACCGGATGC
>JAUVGT010000125.1 GCA_030593645.1 Deltaproteobacteria bacterium | reverse complement strand
CGTTATGGCTCTTAATCCTGTCTCCGACTTTTAGATTTTCAAGGGCTACCCAGCCGCGGTTCATTGTAAAAAACGGATGAGGCGGGGTTGCTTTTAATGCATTGTTAATTTCAAAATAATATTTATGCAGACCGTTTTCAGCAAGCGTTACTTTTCTGTTCACTACTTTTTTAGCCTTTTCATCATAGGCTTTAACCATTTCATTTTGTTTAACCTCTATGATTCGTTTCATTGAGCCGTCTGCCATCAAAACCTGTGTATCCGGTGCAAAACAATTGGTCCCGCCGCCGCCTTCCACTTCCACTCCCGGCTCACCGGTTTTCTTTCCTTTTTTCTTTGCATAATCTTCATCTCTTTTCTTCTTTGCATCGCCAGTGAGGCTGACTGATCCGTCCTCGTTAACCCGTGTATCATACCACTTATCGATAGCGGGATCATACATGATATAAACCCCGCCTTCTACTTTTAGAAGCCAGCCTTCGTATTTTCCTTCCCCGCGGGCAACGATCCCGTCATCGGGGACGCTGCTGGTCAGTTGGTCCTGTTCAAGCATTTCTACTGGTTTATCTTCAGTAAGAAGACCCCCAAAGGGGTATAATACCACGGGGTCATCCATTGGGAAGATATTCCTTAAAGGGTTTGTCTTCCACATCCACGGACAACCCGTTAACGTAATAATGAAAACAACAGTGAGAATAGACCATAAAAAAACGATTAAAATTGATCTTCGTGACATATGATTTTTCTCCTTTCCCTCTTTAATCGATACGACTCTTTTCTGAATTTAATCAAGTATATATTATGATTATAATTTAAAAAATTTCTATCACTAAGGAGGTTACATTTAAACTGTAACATCCCCTTGTTGTTAAATAGATCTCCATATTTCTGCATAATTCTGCAGAACGTGTCAACCATGAAATGTCTTTGAAGATAATACCCGGATTAATTATTTAACCAGAAAAAAATCTTTCCCGTTTCCGGATACAAAAAAGTTTTCAAACTCTTCAACCCGGATATTGTAGATCTTTAAATCCTTCTTTATTTTTTTGAAAGAAACTATCTTGGTTTCCCCGTTATGGCTCTTAATCCTGTCTCCGACTTTTAGATTTTCAAGGGCTACCCAGCCGCGGTTCATTGTAAAAAACGGATGAGGCGGGGTTGCTTTTAATGCATTGTTAATTTCAAAATAATACTCATGCAGGCCGTTTTCAGCAAGCGTTACTTTTCTGTTCACAACTTTTTTAGCCGTTTCATCATAGGCTTTAACCATTTCGTTTTGTTTAACCTCTATGATTCGTTTCATTGAGCCGTCTGCCATCAAAACCTGTGTATCCGGTGCAAAACAATTGGTCCCGCCGCCGCCTTCCACCTCCACTCCCGGCTCCCCGGTTTTCTTTCCTTTTTTCCATTCCACATAATCCCCTTCCCTTTGAGCCCTTGCGGTGTCCGTCATACTTACGGTTCCATCATTATTGACCTGGGTATCATAATATTTCCCAATTAAGGGATCGTACATCTTATAAAGACCGCCCATTACTTTTATATGCCAGCCTTTGTGTTCACCTTCTCCACGTGCAACGATTCCGTCCGAAGGGATGCTGCGGGGGAGTCTTTCCGAATCCAGATCCAGATCCAGATAAAGGGGCGAAGAAGGCTCTATAATATGAGAATCTGGACAACCTGTTAGCGCTAGTGCAAAAATGATCAATATAATACTGAATAAAAAGGATCTTTGTGACATAGGATTTTCCTCCCTTTCAAATTATAATTATGCGGCTGCACGGATAGATATTTTTGATTTTACGGCCGTATTATCATATGTTATTGAATGAAAATTATCGCGAATTTTTTACTTATCGGTTGAATCAATAGATCATATCTCGAGCATGCTCTATTTTAACCGAAAACTCAGAGGGCTGTCAAATCAACTTCTGGGTTTCTAAACTAACCGACAGGCTTGGCCTGCTTTTTTAAGCCGTGCCAGTCAAATTTGGTGAAAAACCTTGACGGTTTCGTAAAAAGTCCAACTTCTGCGTTGTGCTGCATTTCGCAATCATTCAACGTACTATAAGTACGCTTCATGATTACGAAATTTGTACGCCTTGAATTTGAACTTTTTACGAAACCGTCTAATTCGGACTTTTTACGAGTTCATCAACCTTAGGGTTCGCGTAAAAATAAATTCACAAATTTAAAGGGTCGATACACCCAGTCGTCAAGGCGCAAAAGCGCAGAAATATCAAGCATATTTCGAGCTTTTGCAACGCAGCCGAATGGGATGATTCGCCTCTTAAAATGTGAAGTTATTTTTACGCGAGCCCTTAATTAATAACTCCCTAATAGCTTCAAATAGTCGGTTTTTTCTTTAAGTGCTGAGAGAATCGGCTGAAAAGATTCTGCTTCCGCGTCGGCTTCAAGATCCACATAAAACATGTACTCCCAGGGTTTCCCATGGATGGGGCGGGATTCCAGTTTGACCAGGTTAATTGTGTTATCGGCAAAAATCTTTAACGCTTCAAAAAGCGCGCCCGGCTGGTTTCCGGTTGAAAATATTAACGAAGACTTTTTTCGGTTTCCGCGTTTAATAGGATTCGCGCTGATGACCACGAAACGGGTATAGTTCCTGGGGTCCGTTTCGATTCCTTCCTCAATGACTTCCATTTTGTACAGCTCCGCGGCTTCTTTACTTCCAATCGCCGCTTCCGCCGCCGCTGAATCTTCATTGATCATTTTTATCGCTGCGGCTGTGGCATTGACAGGCACAAGCTCCCAGCTTTCATGACCCTGGAGGAATTGCCTGCATTGATCAAAAGCGGGAGGCGGTGCCTTGATTCGTTGAATGTCTTCTATTTTAGCGCCGGGTTGTCCGATTAAATTGTGCTTTATCCGCAGAGTAACCTCACCGACAATTTTCAAATCATACTCAAGCAGCAAATCGTAATTTTCATGGATGCTGCCGTTTAAAGAATTTTCCAGCGGAACAATCCCGAAATAAGCATCACCTGTTTTTACCGCTTCAAAAATCGACCGGAATGAAGGCTTCGGAACGGCCGAAATTTTTGATCCAAAATACCGGCTGCAGGCAATATGACTGAATGTGCCGAAATCTCCGAGGAACGCTGTTTTTTCTTTCCCCTTACCGTTAACTGTGTTGATATGATTTACAGCCCTGGCTTTATCGAGATAACTATAGTCGAGTTGTCGATCCACAACCGGTGCAATGACATAAATATCTCTCATTAACTGACCAAACTGCTTGGGATACAGGCTTTGCGGACCATCAGACAACGCGTTATCCGGATCGTTATGGACCTCAATCATCAGGGCATCGGCGCCCGCCGCAATAGCAGCCCTTGCCATGGGGCTTACCTTTTCACGTATTCCGGTCGCATGGCTGGGGTCGATGACCACAGGCAGATGGGTCAGGTTTTTCAGTACAGGAATTGCAGACAGATCAAGTGTATTCCTGGTATACGGTTCAAAGGTCCTGATACCTCGTTCACATAAAATGACATTATCATTTCCTTCAGACAGAATATACTCCGCCGACATCAGCCATTCTTCAATGGTGGATGAAAGACCCCGTTTCAGCACAACGGGCTTTCCCATTCGGCCGACGCATTTTAAAAGTTCAAAATTCTGCATATTTCGCGCGCCAATCTGAACCACATCCACATATTTCATCATCATATCGGCATGCGCGGGAGATGTAATTTCGGTGACCACACCCATTCCTGTTTCCTCCCTGACTTCCGCGAGAATTTTAAGTCCTTCTTCTTCAAGGCCCTGGAATGAATAAGGTGAGGATCTTGGTTTAAACGCACCGCCCCGAAAGAGAACCGCCCCGTATGTTCTTACTTCACGGGCGATTGAAAGGGCTTGCTCTCTGCTTTCAACAGCACATGGTCCGGCAATCACCGTAATTCTCTCTCCGCCCACGGTTACATCACCGACCTGGACATGTGTATCCTCCGGATGCATGCTGCGGCTGACCAGTTTAAAGGACGTGGATATGGGCACCACTTTTTCCACACCTGCCAGCGCATTGATTTCTTCAATGTCCATATTCCCCTTGCCGACAGCACCAATCACGCTTTGCCCTTCCTGGGACATTTCACGTACGATACATCCCGCTTCGAACAATACACTCCTGATATACGCTTTTTGTTCCCGGGTGATATCTTTTTCGAGTACTAAAATCATTATGTTTCCTCCCGTTTCCTATTTTTTTAAAACCGCTTATATAAAAGCGACTTCAAATAAAAAAAGCTCCGGGAACTGCTCCCCGGAGCTTTTAACCATAAAAAAACCCCGGGTGGAAATGGTAAGTCCACCCGGGGTAATATAACCTGAAATATGTTACATGACCGAATGGACGCTTCTAAAACTAAAAAAGAAGCATCCGAAATAAAACTGAAAATTTTTCCTGTGTTGTGTCATGTATCGATTTCTGAAAATAAAGATTGTATTGACTTGTAAGTGTTAATTAAATAGTTGTCAAGCATTCTTTTAAGAAATTGGGTTTTTATAAAATGGAGTCAAATAAATGAAGGAAATTGAAATTCACGGCAGTACGGGGCGGTCCCATATCCTTATCGGTGAGAAACTCTTGAACCTTACCAGATATACAGCCGGAAGAAAGACCACTGTTATCACGGATACCAATGTTTGGGAACTTTATAAAGATATTTTTCCTTCATGCGCGGTGATAAAAATCGGTATTGGGGAAGAAATTAAGACCCTGAAAACGATCGAAGACATCATCGAAAAACTTGTTGAGTTTGAAGTGGATCGTTCATCTCTGATAGTGGGGATCGGCGGAGGTATCGTGTGTGATATTGCCGGATTCGCGGCGTCCGTTTATCTGCGCGGAATTGAATTCGGGTTTGTTTCCACAACACTTCTCTCGCAGGTTGATGCCAGTGTCGGCGGAAAAAACGGCGTTAATTTTAGCGGGTATAAAAACATGATCGGCGTTTTTAATCAGCCCGAGTTTGTGATCTGTGATACAAAACTGTTAAACACGCTTCCTAAAGATGAAATTTTGTGCGGGTTTGGAGAAATAGTAAAACATGCGCTCATCGCGGATTCTGATATGTTTTCTTTTCTTGAAAACAATTTCGAGAAAGCTGTTTCACTGGACAAAAAAGTGATTGAAAAGCTTATATGCGACTCTGTAGACATCAAATCATCAATCGTAAATAAAGATGAAAAGGAAAAAGGTGAAAGACGAAAGCTTAATTTTGGACACACCTTTGGACACGCGGTAGAAAAAACGACCGGTATTCCCCACGGCAAGGCGGTAAGCATTGGAATCATCGCCGCGTCAGCCCTGTCCAGGCAGAGGGGACTGCTTTCCATAGACGAAGAAAAAAGAGTTCAAAACCTGGTGACGAGTTTGAATCTTCCTGTCCGGATTGATGCAGATCAAGGTAAAATTCTGGACGCAATGAAAAAGGACAAGAAAAGGCAGGGAGAAAAAATCAGTTTTATACTTCTTCAGGGTATCGGGAAAGCCGTTGTGGAAGATATTTCAATTGAAGAACTGGAACATGTATGTCAGTCGAATATATGGGTTCCTTAAGAGGAGATTGTTTAAATCTCTACCAAACAATCGGAATTCGGGGTCGGTATCGCAATCGTCTTTATTCATTTCGTGGTTAAAAAATGACGGTTTCGTAAAAAGTCCAACTTCTGTGTTGTGCTGCATTTCGCAATCATTCAACGTACTATAAGTACGCTTCATGATTACAAAATTTGCACGCCTTGAATTTGAACTTTTTACGAAACCGTCACATTCGGACTTTTTACGAAACCATCAAAAATAATATTCAATTACTCAATTTTTCGAAATGATTCGGTTCCATCCGGTTTATCTCATGATGGTAATATTCTTTATCATTTAATACAGTTTTTAATCCCGGAATTTCAGCGAAATCACCCATAAGATCATTCACCACGTAATTAAGGCGGTTGCGGAGTGTATGATAAGAAAAGTGACGTGAGGCAATTTGATAATTCTTATCCACCATTACCTGTTTTCGTTTTGGATTATTCATTACTTCTTTGACGTTCTGTACGGTTTCCCGGGACAGGTAACCGTCCATGACGGTCAAATCAAAACCATGGGGTTCGATATCACGAACAAATGTGGCATACCTGTTTATTAATAGGGGCTTTTTATAATAAACCGCTTCCAGGAACGCGTTGCCAAACCCTTCGCACAGGCTGGGATACGTAATAAAATCAGCAAACGCGTAGACATCTTTAAGAGAATATGAATTGTCCGGTTTCCTGTTTTCATCCCAGGGATCGGTTATGTTAATCGTTACCATATGAAGATCAACCCGATGCTCTCTAGCAAATGTTTTAAGCCAGTTCGCGTACTCATACCCTTCGTCACCCGCCTCATGGGATACAACCAGTTTGATTTTCGGATCATTCAGCTGCTTTACCAGTTCAATGGCATGCTCGATTCCTTTTCGCTGAATCACACGTGTCGGCTGAAGAATGATTCGGTCATCAGGTTTGACACCGATGGCCGCTCTAAACGTGCGGGCTTTATTTAAATCAAAAGATGGCGGGCTGTCAAAATCGAAAACATTGGGGATCACGCATGAAGAAATTCCTGTTCGTAGGGCCAGCTGTTCTCTTGATTCTGAATTAATGACCACGTGCCTGATATTGGGTAAATTGGGCGGGAACGACATGCAAAGGTAATCGTTTACCGCGTTAACTGAATACCTCAACCGTTCCCAGTAAAAGTCATGGTGATGCGCGATACATGGGATTTGAGTTTCCGCAATCGTTTCTGTGATTGCAAGACCCAATGGGACATGCATCGGAATTGTGAGAGCGTTTTCAACGATCAGCAGATCAAGGTTAAAATGATGGATAAACTCGCGGATTTTATGTTTTAATAATAATCTTAACTGGTGAATTGCTTCAGTTACATGTGGTTCTCTCTGTTTTCTTCCAAAAATCCGCTTGTTGATCCATAAATTTTGATGGTTTTGAAAATGAGACTCAGGAACAAGAAATCGTTTACTGAGGTCGCAATCGAGTTTACCGCCAAACCAGAAGCAGTGATGACCATTCTGCTGAAAAACTTCGGCCCATTTGATGGATTCCAGTGATACGCCATCAACCCCTGCAAAACGGGTGGACACAAATCCGATGTTATTAATCATAACGTCTAACCATCCCCCGCTGGCATTCCAATAGAGGTAATTGTTGAAATTAATTCATGAACGGCCTGGAACCTTGAATGGTTAAAACCGGTTATTTTTTACGGTCCAGAAGGAAATAACCAAAACATAGTCATCAACCATTTGGTTTCATATTCGCCAATATACATTATATTGTTGTATGTCAAGAAATAAAATCAATATATTGGGGGTATACTCATAATATTTTATTTTTTCCAGGATGGTTTTAGCTGCTCCAGCATCCTGCCGATCACGGCACACTCTAGACCAAACGGCAGATATCCCGCATATCCCAAAATTGGCATTTCAAACACCTGGAACCTGTGGACAAATGGAACATGGTATACCCAGCGGGCCAGGCTGTAATAATTCCACATCTCCCAGAACCAGCCGCAAACAAGGGCCGCCAGTGCTGATGATATGACGACTCTCCAGTCCCCTGAGGCGATGTCGGAGAGAATAGAGGGTTCCCTCATGATGACCTGGAGTGATATAATGATTAAAACCGGTGAGATCCACAGGAGGGGGAAGAGATAATTATGTAAAATTCCGATTACGGCCAATCCAGTCGCTGAAATGACAAGTATGATAATAGCGGATAATCCTGGCATGGGCCATTTAATCGGCAGGTAGTTTTTAGTGCTGTTTTGAAACCTGTCGCCGCTTAAAATCAAATCTCTTGTACCAAGGATTGCCGGAAGAACGGTGGAAAAAGACAGGGTCGCGTATAAAAAGTATTCCCATGAACTGAACAGGACACCCTCATAACGCCAGTTTTGTACAAACCGGTTTAGAAACTCAAAGAACCACCAGAACACCGCACTGACCGGGAAAAGTAATAAGAAAAAACCGGGTCTTCCTGTCATCATGCACGTTCCGGTTTTACGCATACCAAGGGCATTCACTACAATGATATACGATACCCATAACGGTGTGAATGTGTGCGGCTGGAACAGAGAAGACCATTCAAATCGTGTCCATGCCAGTATCCATGATACGGAACCGATCATTAAACCGGTCCACCCCCACCAGGGGAATTTTTTGATTTCCGGACGATTGTCTCTCGTGGTGTCTCCCGGTTTAAAGAATGGTAAAATTAAAGGAATGATTGCAGCAAAAATAAATATGAAACAGGCAGAAAAGACGGGCCAGGAAAATGACGCGTGGCTGATATATTGAGACAGGGGTGGGAATTCCAGGTATCTTGAAACCGGTAAACCCGCAAGGAATACTCCCCCCAGCGGGAAACCGAGTAATATGAGAGCCAGTATAATAAACTTGAGTAAAAAAGTTTTCATTTGTGCTTTATCAGCATACCCTCTTATTCTCTACAAACCAGGCAGCGGAAAGTGCGGCGATACAGCCCTCCGAAGCGGATATGACGATCTGTCGAGCAAATTTGTCCCGAAGGTCACCCACCACAAAAAAACCGGGCACATTTGTTTCACATTTTTCATTGGTGATCACATAGCCGCCTGGATTCATATTGACTTCAGCGGGTACAAGGTCATTGTTCGGTTTAAACCCGATAAATATAAACACACCGTCTGTTGCCAGTTCCGAGACTTCGCCTGTCTGGGTATCTTCTAAATCCATCGCGACGACACCGCTGTCATCCGCTTTAATCTCAATCGGAATTTTGTTCCAAATTACTTCGATACTGCTTTCCGCGAACACGCGCTGCTGAAGAATTTTTCCGGCTCTGAGTTCATCTCGTCTGTGTATAATATATGTTTTTTTTGCCAGTTTAGAAAGATAATGCGCCTCTTCCACAGCGCTGTCTCCTCCACCCACGACGGCCACGGTTTTGCCCCTGAAAAAAAAGCCGTCACAAACCGCGCAATACGAAACACCTTTTCCATAACATTCATCTTCACCGGGAATTCCAACTTTACGCGGGCTGCCGCCGGCCGCCAGGATAACGGACTCGGCATCCAGTTGTTCACCGTTAGAAAGTTTTATGCTGAATATATCTCCATTGATATCGATTGATGTAGCTTCCCTGGAGATTATTTCCAGTCCGTATGATTGTGCGTGCTGAGCCATCTTTGTTGAAAGTTCAGCGCCGCTTATATTTTCTATACCCGGATAATTATCCACGGTATCGGTCATGACCATCTGACCGCCCGGAATTCCTTTTTCAATAAGCGCTGTTTTAAGGGCAGCTCTCATGGCGTAAATTCCCGCGCTCAGACCTCCAGGTCCTCCGCCAATGATAATCAGATCATAGATTTCTTTTTCCGGCATGATGGTTCTCCTTTTTATCAGTAATATTGATGGTCTCGTAAAAAGTCCGATTAAGCGGTATTTAATAGTTTTGAGTAAATTGTGAATACATCTGCTTGAGCTGTCTGGTTTTTTTTCCGGGTTTCCCGTCTGCGATGATATCATGATCAACCTGAACCACCGGCACAACTTCCTTGTTTGAAGATGTAATAAATAATTCATCAGCCCGAATCAGCTCATTCCTTGTCAAATCCCTTATATTAATTTCACAGATTTCTTTGGCAATATCAAGTACGATCTTCCGGGTCACACCCGGCAGGATCCGGGTGCCGGGGGTGACCAGTTTGCTGCCGAAAATAGCAAAAATATTGCTTGTGGTACCTTCCAGCACCTGGTTATCTTTATTGATGTACACCGCTTCAACACCTCCGTTTTTAACCGCATCGGCCATGGCCATGGTTGCCATAATGTAGTTTATGCTTTTGACTCCGGGGATCGTTCGAATCGCGGTAAAGGTAATAATTTTAACTCCCTTTTTGTACCACCATTCAGGGATTTGGGGAAGGGGCGTTACAAGGACGAGCAGACGCGGTTTATCGGGCGGTGTAATAAAATCGGAGCTTGAGCCGCCGGTGATAACAACTCTGATATTCGATTCGCTGAAGTTGTTGCGCTGCAGGGTGCTAAGGACAATATCTTTAAGCTCTCTGTCAGACCATGGAAAAAACATGCTCACCTGTTCAGCTGACCGCCTGAGTCGTTCAATGTGTTCTTTTAGAAAAAATGGTTTGCCCCCGTATGTGCGCAAAAAATCAAAGATTCCATAACCGCGCAGCACGATCAGATCATCAACAGGAATCATGGCCTTGTCAGCCCGGACATATTCACCATCAATATAATATATATTCATAGGGACCCGCTTATTAAATCAGTTAATGAAGATGTTCATATAATCATATTTTCGCCTGGAAACAAGTTCATTTTTGAAGATTTCTGAACAACTGTATAGCATACGCCGTATCCTAATATAAACTCAACAGTTGTTGCACCATAAAAGAATTGATGCTAATCAGCTAATCATTATGTTTTCTCTGGAAAAATTTAATCAGGAATATGAAACAGATATCGTAAATTTGGGAATCGCGGATCGAACTTACCGGTTCCATGTTCCAAAAATAATCGAGCGGTTTATCGATCCGGATGATCCTTTGCATGAATTTCCCCTATGGGCCAAAATCTGGGAATCGTCGATCGTTCTTGCCGGTAAGCTTGCGAACAGGCCTGTTGAACCGAATAAGGAATATCTTGAAATAGGTTCCGGTATCGGTATGGTCGGCATTGTCGCGGCCTCTTTCGGGCATAACATAACGATGACCGAATATGCTCCCCACGCCAGGACCTTTGCCAGAGCAAATGCTGTGTTGAATCAATGTGTTAATACCCGAACCATGAGGCTTGACTGGAATAATCCGGATCTTAACGGACAATACGATTACATCGTTGGTTCCGAAATTGTTTATAAGGAAAGTGATATCAACCCGCTAAAAGGCTTATTTAAAAAATACCTGAAACCCGATGGAGAAATCATTCTGGCAGGAGAGATGAGAAGCACCAACATGGAATTTTTTAAACAGATGGATCCGGTTTTCAGTATCAGAGTCGAAAAAAAAATAATTCGGGCCGAAAATCAGGAAACCCGTGTCATCCTGCCGAGATTAAAATTCAAATAAAGCCGCAATATTTGAGGCATACCACATCACGCCCCGCCTGCTGCAATCAGGCACATCCATACTTATATTGACACAATTTGGATTCTATTATAAAATTGTCTATGAAACGCTTGGTATTCTAACTGCTGAAAGGCGGTTATTTTTTTAATGATAAACGTATATGTCTATTTCATAAGAACACTCTAAATTTATGACAAAAACAATAATAACTTCTACTCAGGAAAATGATATTTGGATCATTTCAGATCGTAAACCCTTTAATGCATCACTGAAGACGCTT
>JAUVGT010000341.1 GCA_030593645.1 Deltaproteobacteria bacterium | reverse complement strand
GAGGTGGTTTTAAAACCATCAGCCGGGTGTAGGGGGCAGCTCACTGTGTCCGCCCTTTGTTTTTTTAAGACAGGGCAACCGCAGGGATATATTATTTGCCCTGATAAATTGCATATATTATTCAATATGATATAATGGTTTAAATAGATAATATATGAATGGGTTTATATTTTTTTCATTTTCCTATATTCGTCCAAACCCCGGTCATCATAGTTTTAAAGCTCCGGGGATTCATTATTTGAACCTTCCCCTGGAAACAGTTCAGTTTGAGAAATTCTCTATTAACCAGGAGTAGCAAATGGCAAAAATCGATGCATTTTTTAAATTAATGAACGAGCAGGGTGCTTCAGACCTCCACCTCACATCCGGACAGCCTCCTGCGCTTAGAATAAGGGGTGACATTGAAAGAATTAAGTACAAAGTTCTGGACAATGATGACCTCCGAAGCATGCTCTACGAAATATCCCCTGAGGAAAAAATAAAAGTATTTGAAGAATCAGGTGATATTGATTTTGGATACGAAATACCCGGGCTGGCTCGTTACCGGGCGAATTTTTTTATGCAGAAAAACGGTATCGCTGCTGTATTCAGGGAAATACCCAGTTCAATTATGACCGCCGAGCAGCTTGGACTTCCGCCGGTGATATCCAAACTCGCATCTCTCCCAAGAGGACTTGTACTTGTAACAGGTCCCACAGGCAGTGGAAAATCGACCACACTTGCGGCAATTATTGATGTGGCAAACCGATCAAGGAAAGACCATATTATCACGGTTGAAGATCCCATAGAATTCGTTCATCAGAGCCAGAGCTGTATTGTAAACCATCGCGAAGTTGGTTTGCATACCAAAACCTTTGCTTCGGCTCTGCGGGGCGCGCTCAGGGAGGATCCGGATATCATTCTGGTTGGTGAAATGAGAGACCTTGAAACCATCGGCCTTGCCGTTGAAGCTGCATCCACGGGTCATCTTGTTTTCGGTACACTTCATACGTCAAGCGCCCCAAAAACCGTCGACCGTATCATAGAAGTTTTCCCATCAAGTGAGCAGCCGCAAATCCGTTCCACTTTGTCAGACGGACTCAGGGCGGTTATCGCGCAGGTCTTGTTTAAACGTATCGATAAAAAAGAACGATGCGTGGCACTCGAAATATTAATAGCCAACTCGGCAGTACGAAACCTGGTAAGGGAGGGAAAGTCCCATCAAATACCGTCTATGATCCAGACCGGTCGCAAATATGGAATGCTGCTTCTGGACGACGCAATCATGGAGCTTTATAACAAGGGATGGATCAGTGCGGATGAAGCCTACATGAAAGCCAATGAAAAAGCCAAATTCAGACCATTGCTTACAGCTCCCCCAGCTGATTTTACAGAGGTTTAGGGATTGCCCCTGCAACCTTAAGAAATTGTTGCGCGGGAAGATATGAATAAGGTTTATCATGATCGTATTCCCATTATTTTTTAACTAGATAGAGGATAATACCGCGGAGCCGATATGAAAAAGCAGGAAATTGATCATATTCTTACACGGATGCTTGATTCACATAAAAATGTATCTGATCTTAATTTTACCGCGGGAAAACCGATGCAGGTTGAAAGTGATGGTGAGCTTGTACCCATAAAAATGAAACCCACCTTTAAGGAGCTGACACCGTTTCAAAATGAAATATTTGCGTTGAACCTGATCAACCAGGAAAGACGATTGTTAGAAACCCTTGTCAGGGAAGGCTCATGCGATCTTGCATATAATCTTCCTGGAAAAGCTCGATTCAGGGTCAATGTTTTCTCACAACTCGGCTCCCTTTCCATTGTTTTAAGAAAGCTCGAATCAAAAATACCAACCATAGAGGAGTTGAACCTTCCAGATGCCATGCATAAAATTGCCCTGGAAAGAAACGGTATTGTCTTTGTCACTGGCGCAACAGGCTCCGGAAAAACCACTTCTCTCGCTGCCGTATTAAACGAAATCAATGAAGACAAATCTGTACATATCGTTACCCTTGAAGACCCGGTTGAATATCAGCACCCGCACAAGAATTCCACATTCAATCAAAGAGAACTGGGGATTGACTTTGATAAATATTCCAGTGGGCTCAGGGCCGCGCTCAGACAAGCCCCGAAGGTCATTCTTGTCGGCGAGATGAGAGACAGGGAGACCGTAGAAATCGGTTTGAGTGCCGCTGAAACCGGCCACCTTGTTCTAACCACACTGCATACAGTGGATGCCGGCTCCAGTGTCAATCGTATTATTGGTATGTTTAGTATCGAAGAAGAAAAACAGATCCGGATTCGTCTAGCTGACAGTGTTCGCTGGATAATTTCCCAGAGACTGCTCCCGAAAATCGGTGGCGGGCGGGTTGCCTCTTTTGAAATTCTTGGAACAAACCTTCGGGTAAAGGACTCAATCCTTCACGGAGAATCTGACGGGAAAACTTTTTACGACATTATGCAGGCAGGGACCGCGTTCGGGATGACCACCTTTGATGAAAATATTATCCAACTTTTCGAACAGGGTCTGATTTCCCAGGATACGGCCCTTGCTTTCGCGTCACGCAAGGGAATTGTCGGTCGCGGGATCGATTCTTTGAAGAGTTCCAGGGGTGAGACCACCACTGATATCGAAAAACTTGAAATTGACCGCGGCTATCAAAAATCCAAATAAAGGAGAATAAATACGAGTTGCTATGGAAATTATCTGCCAGGAATGCCAAAGTAAATTCAAACTCGCTGATGAAAAAATACCGGTTGACAGGGTAGCAACGCTTCCATGTCCGAAATGTAAAAACAAAATTTCTGTGGGTCCAAGGAATAAATCAGCCTCTTCATTTAATAATGAATTCGATATGGATCCTTATGACGCATCGGATAAACCCTTTGATTTTATTGAAGAAGAAGGAAGCACCGCCCTTATTTGCGAATCCGACACACAGGTTACAAAAAAAATTGTAAACATTCTCGATCTTATGGAATATCATATCACAGTCGCGGAAAACGGCCGTGATGCCTTAAAAAAAATGCGCTATCATCAATATGACCTGATACTAATTGATGAAACCTTCTACGCCGGCTCTCCCGAATCAAACATGGTGCTGTTGTACATTGAACGCCTCAGCATGAATACCCGTCGAAATCTTTTCGTGGCCATGCTGAGCAAAAATTTCAGGACCCAGGACAATATGACCGCATTTAAATACAGTGTGAATATTGTGATCAATGTCAATAGTATTGATGAATTTGATAAAATACTTCAGCGCGGTCTTGCTGATCATGAATTCTTTTTCAGGGTTTATATTGACACGCTTAAAAAGGAAGGGCGGATTTAGCGATAGTTATGTTACTTCTTTAAAACCACGTCAATTCATCACAGCAGGCCAGACAAACACTCAGTTATTAACAACCGATGACGGAAAAAAGTAGATATACATGCGGCGAATACAGAGAAGAGATGATTCTTCTCAGTCTTAAAAATCGTCTCACCCGGCCCGGACTATCAGATGAAGAATGACAGGTTTTAAAAGTTGAAATTCAAAAATTGGAATCAGAAATGGGTTTAGAGTAATCAAAATTTTTGGCTGATAATTCTCAACCCGTCCAATGTCAGGGATGGTTCAACAGCCTCTATCATTTCAGATACATTATTCATTAGCTCAGCAAGACCACCGGTCGCGATTACTTTGGGACGATCCTCCATTTCAGCTTTGATTCTTTTTACCATACCATCTACCAGGCTGGCATACCCATACACAATTCCCGATTTAATACTATCCGCGGTATTCTTGCCGATTACTTTTGGAGGAGGAGCTAAAATTTCAACTCGTGGCAATTTTGAAGCATTTTTAAACAGAGCCTCAGAAGCGATCATTATCCCCGGACTGATTGCACCACCAAGGTACTCACCTTTTTCAGAAACAATATCAAACGTTGTAGCTGTACCAAAGTCGATAATAATAAGACTGGTTTTATATTTATCATATGCGCCAACTGCATTGACTATCCTGTCCGCACCAACTTCGGCCGGGTTCGCATAACAAATCGGCATGTCCGAATACGAAGATGCATCCACCCAGTAAGGAGAGGAACCAAGATATTTACGGCAGAAAGAATCGAGGATAGTCGCCATGGGCGGCACGACACTCGAAATTACTGTTTTACTGATATTCTTGAGTTCAATATTATTCTGCCTAAAAAGATTGGAAATGAGTATATTGAATTCATCTTCAGTCGTATCCCTTTCGGTCCTTATTCTCCAGCTTTTCAAAAATCTGTCTTTGCTATAAACCCCTATAACGATATTTGTATTACCAATGTCGATGACCAGCAGCATATACTAACATTCCTTTACAGATTCCGGGTTCAAACCCCGGGCTGCAGCATAAAAAAACCTTTAGCTTTATACGGTTTACCCTCGGACCCTTAAATCTTTCTTATTTTTTACTGATTGTGACAGTAAAATATTCGGGTTCAACACTTATCAACGTGGTTTTAACAGGAAGAATAATTTCTGCCCGTCTGACATATATTCCCGGCTTTAAACCCCTGAAATTAAGATATACTTTTATATTGTCGCCTTTTTCAATTTTTTCGAGAACAGTAAATGTACCCTTAATCTGAATACTGATCAGTTCGGGGTGAATAGTATATTTATAGCGGGTATTCTTTATAATGACGGGCAGGTTGTTTAATTGTTTTGTTGTGATTTTTTCGTTCACTATAAATTCAACAAACATATTTTCTTTAGGAGAAATAACGTGAAGGCCCTTCGACAGTTCAAAAGCAATCTCCTTTTTGAAAGATTCTCCGACACCACCGATATCTACCGGTTTTGTGATAATTTTTTTTAAAGGTGATAGAATACTTTCAGGACCCCGCAATACCGCCTGAGCAGGTATGATTTTTATTTCAGTAATATAATAACGGGAAGCCGGTTTACCCGTTACAGTAATCGATATCGGTATTTCTTTTTCGATCTCTCTTTCCAAAGTCAGTGTCAGGAGTGTTGGATTTACTTTTACTATTGTAATCCCTTTTGGCATAAGAATTTTTTCAATTTTTATCGGGAATGAATTGAACCCTGGCGAGGTTTGGGACAAATCAAGCCTGTACTGCAGCTTGGAATCCGTGGCTAACTTGATTTTTCTTTCTGAACCCCGAATAAAAATTTCAACAGGTTTTATATCGGGATCGGTTATTGTGTAACCGATAGGAATATTTTCAGGTATAACCGGAATTAACACAGCGGTTTCTTGTGACGTTTGATCCGCGCGCAACAATACGATGATACCTCCGCCGGCAAGAATCAGGGCAAGCAGCCACTTTATCCAGTTGTTTTTAATACTGTTTGTAATACTAGAGCTGATCATATATTATAATAATGCCCGTGAAATAATTCAGCATATTAACCATTCTTGATTGCATCGGTAATTTTAACTGCAGCCGATGTGCTCACAACGTCATGAACCCTAACTATATGTGCGCCATTCATCACTGCTGCACAAACCACA
>JAUVGT010000255.1 GCA_030593645.1 Deltaproteobacteria bacterium | reverse complement strand
CAATGTTGAAGCCATGTATGACGCGACAATTCACGCACGCGAAAAAGGGCAATGGATTAAGGTTTCCAGGCCTTATGAACCCGGAAAGGAAGAAGAAAGCGGAGAATAGAAACAAAAGAACAATTCACCGCAGGCGCAAAGGAAAACAGGAACCCTTCGGGCAAGAGAACAAAAAATCAATCACGAAAGCACGAAAGAAGGGCAAAGGCAAAAAGCCGGGACCAAAGGGCTCGGCTATGCCCTGCAAGGGGGTTGGTTTTAATGGTTGTGTAATTTGATTTCCCCTTTGAGGAGGAATCAAAACAATCGGAATTCGGGGTCGGTATCGCAATCGTCTTTTTATTATAGGGGGTGTCTCCTTGCCAAAGCCGTTTATCTCTGACCTGGCCCTGAGGACCAGGTGTTAGTTGCTAAAATAAATGAACCGTTCCCAAATTCAAATATACACATTTCTGAAAAGTATTCTTTTCCGTAAACTCTTTTTGTTATTAGTGTTTATCGTTGTTTGTCTCGTTCTGTTTAATCACTGCCTCCCCTCACCTCTGTTTGACTCCTCATATTCCATGGTTATCACGGACCGGGATGGAAACCTGTTGGGAGCATCCATTGCACATGATGAACAGTGGCGTTTTCCGCCCCTGAAAAACATTCCGGACAAATTCGTAAAATCCTTGATCACATTCGAGGACCAGCGTTTCATGGCTCATCCGGGTGTGGATCCCTTCGCTGTTTTAAGGGCAATCCGGCAAAATTTTAAATCCGGGCGCAAGGCCAGCGGAGCCAGTACGATCACAATGCAGGTCATAAGGCTTTCCAGGAAGGGACGTGAACGGACATACATTGAAAAAGTAATTGAAATGGTCATGGCGGTCCGTTTAGAACTTTCGATGAGCAAAAAAGAAATATTGTCCCTTTTCGCGGCCCATGCCCCATTTGGAGGAAATGTCGTGGGTATCGAAGCTGCCGCCTGGAGGTATTTCGGAAAGTACCCGGAACAGCTGACATGGGCTGAAACGACCCTGCTGGCTGTCCTCCCGAACAATCCCGCGATGGTTCATCCCGGCAGGAATCGTGACCTGCTTGAAAACAAACGGAACACCCTTTTGGACAGACTTCATCAAAAGGGTATCATTGACGCATTGACCATGAAGCTTGCGAAAAGCGAAAAACTGCCTGTCAAACCGGTTCCCCTGCCAAGAACCGCACCCCACCTGCTGGCAAGATTACAGCAATTAAAGAACACGGAAATCAAATCGATCCATAAAAATAATCATCCTGACATCTATCGGGTCCGGACAACCTTGAATAAAGAAATTCAGATGCATGCCACCGAATCGATCGTTCGGCATCATCAATACCTGGCCGGAAACGGTATCCATAATGCTGCCGCCCTGATCATGGAAGTGGATACTGGGAATGTTGCGGCTTATGTGGGGAATATCCCTGATTTTTCAAAGGCAGATCATGGGAACCATGTGGATATCATCACATCACCAAGGAGTACCGGCAGTATTTTAAAACCCTTGCTTTACGCGGCTATGATTGATTCCGGAGAATTGATTCCGTCTGAGCTCGTGCCTGATATACCCACACGTATTGGCGGATTTGCACCGCAAAATTATACACGCATGTTCCAGGGCGCTGTCCCTGCTTCAATGGCCCTGTCAAGATCCCTGAATGTTCCGGCCGTAAAAATGCTTCGCTCTTATGGTGTGGATCGATTTTATTCTCTTTTGAAAAGACTGGGCATGAATACACTTAATCGTCCGGCGCAGGACTACGGCCTCACCCTGATTCTGGGCGGTGCGGAATGTACGCTATGGGATATCACCGCAATTTATGCCGGCCTGGCACGCCAGGTGAATCACCACTCCAAGAAGCCGGTTCTTTTTTCGCCGGTTCTTTATATGGATTCGCAAAAAAAAGATAACACTTTATCAGGCAGTTCTACAAATCAAAGTACGATTTTCAGTTCCGGTGCCTGCTGGCTCGTATTTGAGGCCATGCTTGAAGTGGTTCGGCCCGGGGGTGATAGCGAATGGAAAAATTTTTCCTCATCAAAAAAAATAGCCTGGAAGACCGGGACCAGTTACGGCCATCGGGATGCCTGGGCCATCGGAATTACCCCGAAATATGTCGTGGGCGTTTGGGTGGGAAATGCAGATGGTGAAGGGCGAGCCGGATTAACCGGGCTTTCCGCGGCGGCACCGATTCTGTTTGATCTTTTTGGACTGCTTGATGCCCCCAGAAAATGGTTTGACAGTCCCGAAGCTGATCTTGTGACGATCAATGTATGTTCAAAAAGCGGTTTTCGTACCGGACCCAATTGTACTGCAACCCGTGATATTGTGTCTGCAAAGGCAGGATTCGCGTCCCGCAGCTGCCCATATTGTAAAATCATCCATTGCGATCTAACCTGTTCACACCAGGTACATGCTGATTGTGAAAGGGTTTATGATATCAGGCCGGTAATATTTTTTGTTTTGCCGCCAACCATGGAATGGTATTATAAAAAGAAACATTCAGATTATCGTCCCATTCCGACGTATCGAGCTGATTGTTTTAATTCACCGGATATCGTTAGAACAAAATCCCTGTCCCTCATATATCCCGGAAGGCACGGTAGAATTTATATTCCAATTGAACTGGACGGAAATCGCGGAAAAACGGTGTTCAAAGCCGCCCACCGGGATCATGCCGCAACCGTATTTTGGCATCTGGATAACACATATCTCGGTGCCACAAACGAAATCCATCAAATGCCGGTATCCGCTTCCCCGGGAAAGCATGTGATCACCCTGATAGATGAAAATGGAGAAGAAGTGAGCCGAAAATTCCAGGTACTTGCAAAAGAGTGAAAGCGGTTTAAACAGTATTTATTCAAGGTATGCAGAAATTGCTTCAAAAACTTCAGTACGAATTGACACTTCTTCGTTAACCAGCTGGTGCCTGGCATGATCGATCCATTTAACTGTAACGGGTTCCAATTTCTTTACTAAAAAAGGTATATTGTATTCCCAATCCACAACAGTATCACCTTTACCCTGGATAATCAGCACCTTAACGGCCAATTTATTATAATCCTGTATTTTAGTGTTCCAGGAATAGAGTGCTTCAAGCCATTTTATCGGGATATACCTTTCCTGAAGTGGGTCATTGATTACCTTTTCAATATAGCCTGCGTCTGAAGAGTTTTCACGAATCTTTCGCGGAAGATTTTCAACAAAGGGTTTGGCAAGATGGTAATGCGCCGTGGAGATGTTCCAGTATGCATGCCTCACCAGCGGTGACAGAAAAATAATCTTCTTAAAAATAGATCTATCAGGGTGATGATATAAGTATTCATAACCAACCGCACAGCCGGTGCTATGCGCGATCAAACAGCAAAGATCATGAAATTGCTCCTGTACGAGCCTGGCAAAATCATCAAATATCAATGTATATTCCGAAAAATCATTTATCCACAACCGCTTACCTGCTGACAGTCCATGACCGGGCATGTCATACACAGCCACCGCGAACGATCGGTCCAGACAATGCTTGATCAAATTTTTCAGTGTCCCGGTATGGTCAAAATATCCGTGCATGAGGATTATCGTTCCTTTTCGAGTCTCCGGGACAAAAATATGAGCCGAAAGTGTGTATCCCCCGGAAACAAAAAACCCGAAAAAATGATCAATCCCCTTAAAATCAAGACCATAATAGTGAAAGTACGCATCTTCCAAAGGTGTATGGATCGGTTTCTTTGATAAATCCAACGGCAGGATATTCGATTTTAACTGATTCATTTTATTCATGAACATTGCGTCTGATTTTACTGATTCTCCGGCGGCAAAACCGGGCAATATAATGCATGGTATAACGATAAGTGAATACAGTATAAAGGTCTTAATCACTTCCTGCTTTCCCATCCTCACCAGAGTGAACAGGTTCTGTTTTTCACCCGCTGCATCCGGGTTATTTTTAAAAATAGATATCCGTAAACGGATACTGTCAGGAAGGATATATACCCGTAATTTTTCAATACATCAACAGGCAATTATAAAAAGAAATTTAAAACCTTCCCTTCACGAATGAGAATTTTGAATGATGAGTTTTCTATTTTGGAATAGGAATGGGTTCTGCCAGGGGATACGAATTTTTAAGAGCTTTGTTAATGACATTAAACAGGATTTTCTTATTCAGCTGCTCCTTGAATAGATATTCACAGGCACTGCTTCTCAATACATCCGTGGCAATAGTATCATCTCCGGCGCCCGTAATCACAACAACAGGCACCTTTTTACCGTACCTTGCCAGAAGCTGCAGCAACTCGGCATCGTCTCTGCCGTCAAACTGGCAATCTGAAATAATCAGATCAAAACTGTTATTATCCAGCGCGTTCAATGCCTCCTGAAAACCCACGGCATGATACAGATCAATTTTATCTGAATCCTTGACGATATGATGTATGGTTTCATAATCTTCATCATTCTCATTGATCATCAGTATTTTAACAATCTGGTCAATATCTGCCGGATTATCATCACCGTTGGATTCTTCCGGTTCATCAAGTAATGACTGTATCTTACTCACAATCTTTGATATGCGCTGATCGGTTTCTCCAGGAGACTCAGCATTGTCTGATACCGTTTCAGTCAGGGTCTGTATATCTCCGTCTTCCATAAATTCCGTTACCGGTTTAATCAGCCCTTGGACGACCCCACCGTTCTGCCGGAGCAGTTCTTTAAGCTGTAATACTTTTTTTTCTGCGTTTCCGAGTTTTTTTATTTTTATATCGGCAATTTTTAATTGTTCCCTCATAATATTGTGCTGCTTCACTTCCTCCAGGGACTGACTTCTAAGTTTCATATAGTCCTGGATACGATTGGTTAACTCTGTGACGTCCTCTATGGAAAAAATCGCATTCACATTTTCTCCGTCCGGATCGGGCTCACCGACCACTGAGGTATGCTGAATCATGAGACGATTGTTTGCCAGTTTGGAAGGAAAAATATGCCGGTGATGATAAGAATAAAAAACCGCCTGGGGACCGCCCTCAAAAACAGGATCGATTCGACATCGATAGTTATATTGACTGAAGTGAGGAAAAAATATTTCAAGACTCTTTCCGGTAATATCTGATTTCTTTATGCCGGTCCAGTCTTCCAGACAACAGTTCCAGAAAAGTACGATATAATCCTTGTTTACAACGCACATCCCCATGGGCACATAATCAAGAGCTTTAAAATGTTCAGCCGCTTTTTTGAATTTATTCTCACTCATATCCTCTGCTCCCTATCATCTCAACTGCCCGATACAAATGGCGGAGATCACAGACCAGAATTAGAAGTTATCCTTCTTTTTCTACAATACCCTCTTCAATCAATGCGCGTAAACACTCTTCACACAAAGGCCCGATTTCATCTCCTGTAACCGATTCAACATATATTGAATCGTCTGCTTCCTCAAACCTGCCTGTAGGCCTGTCACATTCGCAACAACACTCCATTTCCATCTTACTTTCCCCCCTTTCTATCTGAGGTGAATGAATACTTCACCAGATCAAACATCCTCTTGTACAGATGCGTCAATTTGATAAAGTATATCAAATCCCCGGAGGTTAAATACCGGTTCAAAAACAGGCGGAAAGCTTTAACCGATCAGATACTTACTCACAAAGACCGGTATAAATTATGACGGTCTCGTAAAAAGTCCAACTTCTGCGTTGTGCTGCATTTCGCAATCATTCAACTCCCCTGTTAAATAAAAAGACAGTTTTAACAGGGCGGGTACTATAAGTACGCTTCATGATTACGAAATTTGCACGCCTTGAATTTGAACTTTTTACGAAACCGTCTCATTCGGACTTTTTACGAGACCATCAATTATGGTCATTTTTTTTATCGGCATCTTTTTTAAAAAACTTTAGTATTTAGGGTTCGCGTAAAAATAAATTCACAAAATATAAGGGTCGAGGCGCCCAATCGGCAAGGCGCAAAAACGCAGAAATATCAAGCATATTTCGAGATTTTGCAACGCAGCCGAATGGGATGATTCGCCCCTTAAAATGTGAAGTTATTTTTGCGCGAGCCCTTAGTCGCTTAATTCTTCAGGAGTATACTGATTATCTCAGGGATGTATTTGTCTGCCCTGCTGACGTGAAAAGTGGAGGCCCCCGCTCCGGGATGACCCCCGCCCTCATATTTCGAGAGCATTTCTCCCAGATTCACATTACAGTTACGGTTGAAAATACTGTGTCCGATATTGATCGCTATTTTTTCTCTGTCCCTGGGATGGCGGCGGATTTTCATATGAACCACAGAATCGGGAAATAGCGAATATACTAAAAAACGATTTCCATTGGGTGCATTGTCAAGGGAGCGGAAATCCGTGATTGCCAGATGTTTCTTTAATTGGGTATATTTTTTCAGGAACTTTTTATATTCCCTGTTCTCTAAAACAACCTTCCGGCAGCGTATTTTTACCTCAGGATCATTCATCACATCCGTTATATTCTGTTCTCTCAGTAAATCAATCAGTCTGTTCCAATACGGTTCATCTTCATCATTTTGATTTGAAATGGTCATTGAAAGCAGAATATAGGGTTCATTTTCCGGATAAAGAACTTCATCCATGGTCAAATCAGCAGAATCTATTTTATCCGCGGCACGTACCAGTTCCCTGTAATCATTACGTAACCGGTCAGTATAATAGTCAAATACCACCCCTGCAGCAGAAGGGGCGGTGTTGAACGCACCGTTAAATAGTTTTTCAATCTTGTTCGAATAATGATGATCAAACCACAGGGAACATCTGTGATCATAGGGCAGATTGGCGAGAATATCATTCTCCCGGATATCCGCCAGCCCTCTCTGGACATCCCCGGGTTCTACCCAATTTATGGGTTCCCGGATGTCTTCCGCTTCATATAAAAGCACAGAACAAACAATTCCATCAAAATCGGGTCTTGTTACAATTCGCATTCTATTGATCCATACACAGTTATTTAAAGATCTTCTCCAATATAGCTGGAGATGATCCTTATTTAATAATAGTTCCAAAAAGATGTTGATGTTTCTGATTAGTTATCATAACGATCATTCCTATACAAACATAAATCTGCTTAAAGGAAAATTTTCGGAATATCATATTTTTGATGGTCTCGTAAAAAGTCCGAATGAGACGGTTTCGTAAAAAGTTCAAATTCAAGGCGTGCAAATTTCGTAATCATGAAGCGTACTTATAGTACGTTGAATGATTGCGAAATGCAGCACAACGCAGAAGTTGGACTTT
>JAUVGT010000167.1 GCA_030593645.1 Deltaproteobacteria bacterium | reverse complement strand
AGATTTTCCTTTCAGGTCCTCTTCCTCTTCCCATATGGCGTTATATCCCGGAATCGGAGTGTCCCATCCAAAATTAAATCCCACGATCGGACGGATCAGTTGATCCCGGACGGTGGCAGTAATTGCTCTTGAATCCGCCTGCATCAAGTCAAGGCGGACTTCATTGTGGGTTTTGGATGCGGCGTAACTGCCCTTATCTCCTACCTCGGCTGTCAGGGTCTGGCCTAAAATCGCTTTGGAGTTTTCCCGGTTAGCAAAGTCTGCCAGGGCCTGGAACAGATCTCCTGTGGCTTTGCCTTTGATGTTTTCGATAAATTCAATCTCGGTGTTTTTGGATATGATTCCAGCAGCATCAGAACCCAGCGTGGTGATGGCAAGCCTTAACGCGTCCTTGTCGTCTTCGGAAGAGCCCTGGTCATACTTACCAAGTCTTAAGGGCATACCGTATACTTCGCAAAATGCCACCCAGTCTTTAATGGAATAATTTTTAAACAGATACATCCAGGCACACACGCGATAAATTCCGCTGCGTGTCGGATGTCCGGACTTACCGCCGTATCGATGAAACAACACTTTCCAGGCCGGGATCTCAATGCCCATTGTGTTGTCATCGGTGATCAAAAGCGGTGTAGTATTTAAAATGCCTTTTGAATCAAAAAATATGAACCGCTTTTGCTCCATGAACGTAAAATTTTGAGGCAGGGCCTGGCCTTCTGATGTGTCCCAGGTAATCTCAAAAGCGCTGTAGCCTTTTCCGACGGCATCCTGCAGGCTGACTAAAACATCCGGATAATCAGTCAGATTATCCAGATACTCTTCAACGAACTCGGCAACCTTTACATCCCTGGAATCTTCCGATGCGGGTCTGATCTTCATGTCAACGTCCAGTATGACATTCTGGCGTTTGCTTTTTTCTCCAAGTATGTGGCCGTCTTTTTCTTCCATCTGCTCAAACAATTCGGCCTGGCGTCTGATATCACCGGTATCGGCTTCTTTAAATACTTGAGCAAGCTTTACAGGAGTCAAACCGTCTGCAACATACTCTCTCCAGGCGTCCATGAGCGGTGCTGTCGCAAGCGGTCGTTTCTCCGGTAATTTATTTTTCTTTATCGGCCTGTTAAACTGATCGTATAGGATGGTCATTACCAGGCTCCTTTGCTTTCAAACCTGCGTTTTTTAAGTGATTGGTATTCCGGCGGCCCAAGACTGCCGCACTGGATCATGTTGACGGCTCCCTCTAAACCATCCGGGCCGTCGTCATTGATGTTTTTATTTAATATGTATACGAGCTGTTCCACGAGCCGATCCTGATCGCTGTGGTTTTTCTCGAATATCAGCTTTCCAAATTCCACCAGGTACGACAGGGTCCCGATGATCCTAGCCTCTTTGTTCGTGCTGTGCCGGGTGGGCTGCCAGGGGAGATACCTTCCGACCTGTTTGGCGTAATTGGCGATCGCTTCATGCAGGAAATCTTCCAGCATGTTTTCTTCGATCCCGATGGTGCCGCCGTAAACATCTACCTGTCTGTATGATGCGGCAAACATCTCTCCGATCGTGGCATGCCTGATCCAGGCATGAAGGCATCTAAAGATCATTTTTTCTCGCTCAAGCCCTACGGTGATGACGGCTTTAAAATCGTTGTTTTCTCCACTTTTTGCAGACGGGTCCACAAACGTGGCAACAATGAGTTTAAGATCCACGATATGTATGCGCTCATAATACTTGAACCATTCTTCCTTGAACGGGCTGTCATCCGCACCGGTCAGGTTCATCATCTCCGCGTTAAAATCCACGGTGCCCATCTGGCGACGCTTTTTATCAAGACGCTTTGGCGGCCAAAGCTCCGGCCACAGCGGCCGCTGATCCCGCTTTCCAAAATCGATCCAGGCCCGGTATATTCTACTGATATAAAGCGTGCTGCCGTCTTCGTCTTTTTCCGCGATAAACTGCGAGAGCACCGATTTAGGATGAAACATATTCCCGATCATCAGAAACGTATAACCGGCTCCCATCGATCCGATCACGGCTCGCTTTAACCAGCGGATGCCTTTTGTAACTAATTTAGGATTTTCCACATTTTCATCGTTTTCAAAATCATCCACCACGGCAAAGTCGGGTCTGTATTGTCTGTTCTTAAGTCCCCGGACTTTTTCTCCACGGCCTCTGGCCAGGGTGCGTACGCCGTTTGATGTGGTAAAATCGTTTTTCTTCCAGATCCGGCCATGCAGATCTCCAAAGTCATGTTTGATACGCGGGTTTTCTTCCAGCTCCAAACGGATCGGCAGGGTGAACCCGGTGGCCTGATCGTTAGTATCCGAAATAATCATCTGGAATCTGCGCAGCTGATAACAGATGTTTCTCACCGGGACCCCGAATGTAAAAAATGTGCTTTTGGCATGTTCCCTGGGAGCCGCCACAAACACGCTTTCATCTTTGATGGTGGTCAGCTCTTCCCACTCATCGTGAAACGCTCCAAATGGTTTGGAAAAGTAGTGCGGCATATAGGTTTTACAAAAATACTTAAGATCATCGATGCCGCGCTTTTTCCGCCGGACTTGTTTTTCCGGAGTGTCGTCTTCAAAAGGAGATACAGCTTCCACGATCCAGGCTTTCAGTTCATCTGCCCATTGATCGAATCTGTATTCTGTTATTTTAGGCCGTCTTCTCATGGCTCTCCTTGAAGCGTGCAACGATGGTATCAAAACTTTTTGCCAGGACTTTAAGTCCCTCCGGATCAATTTCTTTTAAAACCTCGATGATAAATTCCAGGTCCTCTAAAAATATTTTTGGCCGGTCGATCTCGATCTTGATTTCATCGGTACTTTTCGATGTTTCCCGGTTCAATTTTTCGATTCGCAAGGCCGCGTATACGTCCTGGGGATCAAGAGAGTTTAGCGCCTTTTCAACGATACCTTGTCTGAGCCTGTCATAATTTCGTTTGATTTCTAAAAGACCGAGCCGGTGTTCTTTTCGCTTGGTTTTCCAGTCACCTTCTTTTGCCCAGCGTTTTAACTGCGATACGGATACATCGGTTTTTTTGGCGACCTGTTCAAACGTCAATCCCTCGGTGATGTATAGCTCTTCAGCGGTAACCCTGATTTCCCAGGAGATTTCTTTGGCCATTAGTTTTTCCCCAATGTCTTTTTGATCAGTTTAATTTCAGCCAGCACTTCACGGTAACTGATCATTTTGACGGTAAACTCAGCAGCCAGGGTTGATATCGATTCTTCCTGGAGTTCTACAAGCGGCTCAAAGGGATCGAGTTTATCTCTTAGCGCATCCCGGAAGCCTTCGATCTGGAGTTTTAGATTCTTCGCTTTAAGCTTTTTCTCTTCCAGTCGACCCATGAATTTAAGGTGCTCAGTCATTGGCTTTTACTCCGACCTGTTTTTTTTCTACCCGAACCAGCGGGCAGTATTGGTTTCGGTTGACGTCATCGCTGATTCGTGTCATGGCCTGGGTGTTCAATGTCACTACATCCTTGAGCTGCCCGGCAAGCCCTTCATAGAATCTGACCAGCTTCACGTTGCTTTCGTAATTTCTCTGAATCTTTTTCATGTATTCTTTTTGTTCGTTCATATACTGCTTGTGATCTGCCAGGATCTTTTGGGTGTCTTCTCTATACTGGCTATTAAGTTTTCGCATGGCTTTCGTATCGAAATACCAGATCACTACAAGCAGTCCAAAAGGCCCATATGCCTTTAAAAGATTTGCCAGAGTTGCGAATGCGCTGAGTCCTTCCATCGTTTACCTCCCTGGCCCATGAGGCGGAGGTGATCACACGGGCCGATTTTATTTAAGTTCGTCCAAACCCCCAGGAAAAAGACATTTTCAACGATTCTCTGCCGCCGATCTGAACGCCTTCGAACATCATGCGGCCCAGGTATACAGGACCATCACATCTGTCCGGGGCGATCACGTCTATCATTAATTCGGCATCGGCAATCAGTCTGGCTTTGTCTTCTCCGGGATATCCGGCCCAGTATTTCAAATCGTGTTTGAAGCAGGCCGGATACAGGTTAACCTTTTTCAACCATTTGTCCGGCCAGCAGGAACAACCATCGGATGAAAAATCATTTATGGGCGGATCAGCCTCGATTTTTTTCCATAGATCCAGCATTTCTCTGCCGTAATACTCACAAATCTCTTTGATCTTTTCCAGGGGAACGACCTCTCCCTTTTGGGGGAATTCAAATAATTTCATTATTTTCCTCCGGTAATTAAACTGGCGATTTTATTGACCAGCTTGTTTTCTGATCCTTTTTTCTCAACTGATCGGCCGATGATCCAGATGCTGCACACGCCGCCCCAGGTGGCCCAGAATTGAGGGGGCAGTGAAATTTTTGGCATTTGAGTTGCGGTCTCTCCGGTTGTAGCAAGCACAATCCAGGCGACGATCGGAAAGATCACATGGACAAGACCGATGGCAAACAATCCGAAATACACGATCGACGGCCGTGCCCGTTTTGTGAAGTTATCTCCCTGCTGGACCTCTGCGATCATGATCGATTTTTTTGCTTCAACCACTGTATTTTCCCGGCGTTCAAGTACTGCTTGAAGCTGGATCTGCTTTTCTGCTTTTTCAGCAGCGGTCATGGATTTTGGTAAAAACCGATCGACCAGCGATTTTGCAAAGTCCGCGACCGATCCGATTCCTGTTAAGTCAAGTCCCATTTAAGTATCTCCCTGTTTGGCTTAAAGGTTGTTGGAATAAACAACGACTACTTTTTTGCCTGTTGGATTAAAAACATGGGCCATTTAAGAGCGAATTTGATCAGATCCCGGCGACTTGTTCGCTTACCGGTTTTCCGGTAATGATACACGCCGATAAGCATTCCAATGAACATGTAGATGATTGCGATGATCAGGATTGTTATGATTATAATCTTCATGATGATCTCCTTTCCCTCTGTTTTAAAGTTACTGCGCTATTTTACGAATCAGCGCAGGATCTATATTCGGGCATGTTTTACCTGAAAACTCGCAATGCCCGTAAATATTTGAAGCATAAATTCCAAGTACTTTTAATTTGAAAATCAGATCCGGAAGAGCACCGTATAACTGTTTGCCCGTGAAGTGGTGTTTGCCAATCAGGCAGATACCGATGGAGTCTTTGTTGTATCCCTTACAATGAGCTCCGATTTGATCTAAAGGGCGTCCTTCCTGGACCAATCCATCCAGATCCGAATTGTATGATTTGCCCGGTTGGATAATTCCGTTGGTGATGACGCAATGGTAGCCGCATTTGGACCAGCCGCGTTCCTTGTGCCATTTGTCGATCAGATCAAGGTCTCCGAACTCTGAATCACTGCAGTGGATGATGATTTTTTTAATGTCTGTAAGGTTTCTCATGTGATCTCCTAAAAATAAAAAAGCCCAGCCTCCCTGGAAATGTTTCCAAGAAAACCGGGCTTCGTAAGCCTCTAAATGGTTTAATTTAAATTATATGTTGGCGATCGTATCGCTCTACTTTAAGATGTATTATCTAAATGTCTGTAATGTTTTTATTCTTCATATGGTTTAATAAATTGTTTTGGTAAACGACCGGAAATCATCTTGTAATTTTCTTCAAAAGAAGTGTGAAGTTTAAAAATGTCTTTATGGCCTAATCGTTTCCAATATTTTATTGGAGGTTCAAGTACTGTATGTGATTTCCAAGCGAAATCAATTTGTTGTTTGATAAACTTTATGGTATCCGAAGGTAACAGATTGTATCCCTTAATCCACCCAGAAACATGTATTCGGAATGAATCATCAATTGTCCTTCCCCATTCTTTCAGTAATCTGATTGCAAAAGCTACTGCCATTGGCCTGAATTCTTCCAACTTTTTCATAATTGGTACAAATGGATCTATGCCCCCTGAAGACTTACCTCTAACTTGAGCAGTAGCTGTTACTGCTGCTACTATCATTATGGTACTTACAGGATTAAGAGATAAATTAAAGGCAGCTCCATTCAATTCATCGGATTCTGTTCTATTCGAACATCTTCTCGCAAGTTCAATAAAAATATTTTCGACTCGCTCTTGATATATGTCTGGTATTAATGAAATGTCGAATGCTGCACGAAAAACAGCTATTGAGTCTTTAAAGTCAGCATCCTTTATTTTTGATTCTACGCCAGCAATTTCATATTTAGTAACAACTCTTGCTGAACTTGGTGTTGATGGCCTGAATAAGTTTCCTATCTCTTTATGAGTTTTTAGCTCATAAGTTTTTTTGCATAATTCTGCTAAAAACAATTCAAAGGCCTCTCCCTTATCAAGGGAATTATCCATCTCACGAACTGGGTCAATAACGGTTACACCGTATTTTTCTTTTAGAGTTTCAAGTTCTTTAGTGTATGAATAGGCAACCAAGTATGAAGGTGGCAACGATCCTCTGAAAGCTGCATCTAATTCTTCAAACAATTTAATGATATTTGGATCTCTAAAACTATAGCCTATAAATAAAAACCTTTTAGACAATAAATCTGATCTCATTCTTATATTAAGAGGATGATCAATATTATTTATTCTATCATCATATGATTTTTTTGTAAAAATAATGGATTCAGGACAATTTAAGTCTCCATGATATTTAATAAATAGCGTATTTCCAGGAATTGCATTGCCTAAATCTTGAAGTTCAACAATTTTTTTATATTTCCTTCCGTATTTTTGGGCACATTTTTCCCAAACATTATCTTGATTGACGGTATAAATTAATCCTACACCCAAACTAATAATAATTAAAGGGACAATATCTTTGTCTTCATCGTAATCATTAACAAGAAGTTTAGATTTTAAAAAATCACAAAAGATTTCTTTTCCAACTGCATCTTCATATTTTTGGGCAATTTCAAGGTTACCCGTTACTTCGACATTTATCTCTTGGGCCATATCAGAAGTAATTTTATCCCAGTCCAGGGATAAATGATTTATTGATGTACCGGCACCCAAAAATGGTACTAACCGGTGATCTGATGCCCATAGGGCTAATTCGTCGATTATTTTAGTATTATTCTTGTTCATTTGTTTTTTTATGTTTCCTCCTGTTCGTTATTATATTACTAAAAATGAGATGTCAAATGCTTCAATTTTTGTTGCTGTCAATTATTTGAACATAACCGCATTTAGGGCACTTTATTTCTATCCTTTCAATGCGACCCTTAAAAAGCAAACGGCCACATTTTTTACACCGGATATGTTTCAGTCCCATTTTACTCACCTATTTACTATTTAGTTTTTTTCGATAATTTTTTTCTGTTATTCTCTTCATTTCTTCTATTGTCATTTCAGGTTCAGTTCTAGTGAATCCACCATCCCTCTCAAGCTGATTTCTCCTCACTTCCTTTTGCCGATCCATTTCATCTGCAATCTCATATGTTATGGCTCTCAGATAATTATGATTTTTCAAGGGCAATCGTCTCGGTGGACTTTGGATAACCTTTTCCATTGCCTGCGCCCAGGCATTTGAACTGTTCGGCCTGGCCGGTTGTTTTTCCCATTGGATATATGGATGCGTGACCTTGTCTTTTAGATCAGATAAAAGCTTCAAGGACTTGCTCCATGTAAGCCCACGCCCGGATCGCGGTCGAAACAGAGCAATATACTGCAGGCTTCTCCTGGATACTTCCCAGGGTAATTCTGCAACTATTTTCATACACTGTCTGATATTGGCATCATTCAGCCAGGCTTCAGCGCTGTTTATGGCTCCGCATGATGGACAGGATAGTTTCATTAATTCCTCTTTATTCCTGTTCAGATCGAAAAAATACACATATTAAATAACCAATCGTTAAATACAATATCGCGTAGAGCACATTATCCCCCAGTTTATCCGGAAAATAATGCTCTATTATTGCGGAAACAACGAATATGGTTAGTATTGAAAAATCTAATATCTGCATTTTTTTCTTGAATTTTCGCATTCACTGTTATAACCAAGCTCAGCCGCCGTTCATTTTTTCTTTTTCAGCATGAGGTGGTGGCGGTTAGGCCCGACCGCCCGGTCGGGCCGACTTCCCAAATCATGCCTTGTAATAGTTCCTGAAAACTTCACCTTAATCGATATTATCGGCCGTTTTGGCCGTCCTGGCCGTTTCGGCCGGATTGGCCACTTTGGCCGTTTCAGCCGTTTTCAACCAGCCGGATAAGCGGCCGCTGCCTTGCCCATTTCCTGAGCAGCCGTAATGACTTAATGGGTATTACCGGTCTTTCATTCAGCCAGCCGCCCACTGTTAACTGCTGTCTGCGACCGGTGATATCCGATATAACCTTTAATGATAACGTGTGCCGCTTTCTCATCTCTCTAAACTCAATGGTATAAGGGTGTAGATCTTCGGCCGTTTTATTGGCCGTTTTGGCCGCCTCATTGGCCGCTTTGGCCGTTTCGGCCGTTTTGGCCGGTTTTGGGTTGGCCGTCCTGGCCGTTTCGGCCGGGTCGGCCATCCGGCTGGCCGATTTTTTACGATGAATCTGAATGTCTGAATTTTTGATGATTTCAGGTTTCATTTTATTCCATGCAGCCGATGTTGCGATGGTCAATCCGATCGAAAGAGGTTCTAAGATCGCAACCAGGATCAAAATAAATATGGATATGGTTTTTTGTTCATCAACTCCTAAAATCCTGGCCGTCGAAAAAACCGGTCCGGCATATTCTTTACTCGATATATATTGTGCATTCAGCTTTGTCTGTTCGCGTTTTATTTCAAGAAGCCGGTTTTGCTTTAAAAAATACCCGGCTTTTTCTCGTTCTCTGAATCGTTTGGTCACAAATGCCCTGGGTAATCCATCAAGGGTTTTATCGGTTTCAGTGATCTGAGATTCAAGAACCATTGCTTCCTGATCCAGTAACTCAATGGTGGATTCGGTGGTTTTCAGATCCTGTATGGTGATTGTATGCTGCTGTGATAAAAAGCCCATAACCTCAACAGATGTAATAAGGGTCAACGTGCCAACCACCATAATATAAAAAAACTTTGTCAAAATATTTGACTGTTTCCAGTTTCGGTGGAGGTGGACTACTGTGAGGATTTTTCCCAGTTCCATACCGGCTCCCATACATATGACAACCAGTATACTGCCTGAAAATACAGCTGTAAGGCCGTATATTGACATATACGCGGACGTTCCAAATACTAAACATAGTGCAGCCGTAACCAGGACTTTATTCATTTTTCCTCCTTTATGGCAGATTGATTAATATTCTTAACGCCCTTGCGGCCACCATCGCGGCAGGCCGTTTAATATCGCCAGGCGCAGCCTTTCCGCGATGGCTGTCGATCGCGGTATTCAACACTTCCTGTGAGGCCGTCAACAGGCTTGCAGAGGCTTTAAAGGGTTCCGTTCCATAGCAGATCTCTGAATTCATCATCCGATCGTAATTTAATTCATTCAGTATCAGTTTGATCGCTTCTTTTTCTGCATTTTCTGTTCCTCCAAACGGCAGATGATTCTGCTGCATGGCAGTGACAAGCTGCTTTGTCAGTTTTCGGGTGGTCGGCACCTGGCCTTTATGACGTCTTTTACTGGCGACACTTTTAAGTTTTTCAAGGATACAAAATGTTTCGCTGTTAAATTGCGGCATATAAAATCCCACCTTTAGTAATATTTTTCACGCTTTCCTTTTAGAAAATTCCAGGCACTTGAAATTAAATATCGAAAAATATTGATCACGTGTTGCCAGATTGCTGTAGCCGGATTTATTTTCTTTTGATAATGCTTGCAATCACCGTAAGGATTCATGTCACGACAAAGCATATATGATGTCGGAATACCATTTTTCGTTGTGAATGGAAGTTTCCTGCATTCCCTGTCATTAAGGATATACCTGCACTTGTTACATTTTACTTTTTTCTTCATTCTGCCTCACTTGTTTTTTTTGTTTCGGTCAGCTCATATTCGATATTCTCTTTTTTGATCCGCTCCGTTCCGAATTCTTCCAGCTTCTCATCGGACCACTTTTCGATCTCATCCCAGTTGACCGATTCGACTTTCTTGATCGCATCCGGGTTGCTTTTACTGTTTATAAGCTTTTTAAGCATGCCCTTGATTCGCTTTACACGCTTTATTACTGAATAAATCAGGGCACCATGTTTCAAATCGATCCGATCTGATTCTGATTTTGAAAAGAGTATTTTTCTATTTTTCCTTGACAGGCGAACAAGCTTCTTTTCAGATATACTGATCTTATCTTTAATTTGCTCCAGCCTGGCTTTATATTTGTTTTGAACC
>JAUVGT010000216.1 GCA_030593645.1 Deltaproteobacteria bacterium | reverse complement strand
GCATAATAATCTAGTTAAATACACCTAAAAAAAAAGAAAAAATAAAAAACAAAAGGTTCAGTTTGAAAACGCGCTGGCAAATACAAACAAAAAGGACAGAAAAAAGGAAATCAGAAAAATCTTAAAAAAACTACTGAAGGTTCAGAAAAACGAAAGAAAAGAAAAATAGAAAAACCTGAGAAACAGAGATTAAGCCCTGTCAAAATGGGAAAAACGCATAGTGAATGTTCCCCTGCCCTGTGTGGCAGACCGGAGAGAAGTCGAATACCCAAACATACGGGCAAGAGGAACCTCTGCCTTGACAACCTGTATTTCCATCCTGGGCTCGATTGCGTCAATTTTACCGTTTCGTGAATTCAGATCTCCGATTACATCACCCATGAAGGCTTCCGGAGTAATGACTTCCACATCCATAATCGGATCTAAAAGAAAGGGTTTGCCTTTCGTGAGGGCCTTTTTGCACGCCATGGATGCACTGACCGTATAGGCCAGATCCGAACCTATTGACTCTTTAAACGAACCGCCGACCAGCAGGGCCTCGACATCAACCACGGGATAACCCATCAAAGATCCGCTTTCAAGTGATTCTGTTACACCTTTTTCAATGGCAGGAATAAAAATATCGGGTATAATTTCTTTGTTAATTACTGATCTGAATTTTATACCGCTGTTCCGCTTCAAGGGTTTTAATTTTATTGTGACTTCACCATAATGACGCTGCCCCGCGACTTCTTTATCGAAAATCGCTCCGGCTTCAGATCCACTTGCAATGGTTTCTCGGTAAACAACCTGGGGTTTCCCAACATTTACACTGGTTTTGAATTCACGCTGCATGCGGCTGATCACAACTTCAAGGTGAAGTTCACCCATACCTGATAATATCGTCTGGCCTGTTTCTTCATCCTCTTTTACCTTTAAGGTCGGATCTTCGGCCATATATTTTTCAAGAACATTTTCAAGTTTTTCCTGGTCGGAATGTGTCTTAGGCTCTATTGCTACTGAAATGACCGGTTCGTAAAATTCGATATTTTCCAGTATAACAGGGTTTTGAACCGTGCATAGGGTTTCACCTGTCGAAGACTCCTTTAATCCGACGATTCCCACAATACTCCCGGCACCGGCAGTATTGATGCGTTCTTTTTTATTCGCATGGATTCTTAAGATCCGGGATAGCTTTTCTTTTTTTTTACGTGTTGGGTTATAAACATCTTCTCCAGCGTTTATTTTCCCGCTGTAAATCCTTGCATAAGAAAGTTTACGTCCTTCAATCATCGAAACCTTATAAATAAGTGCTGCCAGTGGTTCCGTATCTGAAGCACGGCACTCTATTACTTCCTGTGACTCGGGTACAACACCCTTGATGGGCGGGACATCAGCAGGGCTCGGAAGGAAACGGATAATTGCATCCAGCAGCGGCTGTATCCCTTTGTTTTTTAATGCGGATCCGCAAAGAACCGGAATCAGTTCAAGATCAATTGTGGTTTTGCGTATTCCACTGTAAAGACTTTTCGCATCAATTTGAATATCAGCAAGATAAGCCTCCATTATATTATCATCTTTTTCCGCCAATGTTTCGATGAGTTTTTCACGATATTTCCGGGCAATTTCAATATGATCCTTGGGGATATCATTGATCTGATATTCTGCACCCAGGGTTTCATCATCCCATACGATCTGTTTCATTTCTATCAGATCAATAATACCCGAAAAATTATCCTCTGTACCGACCGGAAGCTGTAATATGAGCGGATTAGCATTCAGCCTGTCCTTCATCATTTTGATTGTACCAAAGAAGTCAGCACCAATTCGGTCAAGCTTGTTGATAAAAGCCATTTTAGGTACAAAATACTTATCAGCCTGTCGCCAAACAGTTTCTGATTGAGGTTCTACACCACCCACAGCACAGAAGACGCCAATTGCGCCGTCAAGTACCCGAAGTGAACGTTCAACTTCAATCGTAAAGTCGACATGTCCGGGAGTGTCAATGATTTGAATTTCACTGTCATTCCAATGACACGTAGTAACTGCTGATGTTATTGTAATACCGCGTTCCTGTTCGTCCGGCATCCAGTCCATTATGGCTTCACCATCATGGACTTCACCAATTTTATGAGAGCGTCCGGTATAATAAAGAATCCGTTCTGTTACGGTTGTTTTGCCGGCATCAATGTGAGCGATGATGCCGATATTTCGTATTTTTTTAATTTTATTTTGTTTTTTCATCGGATTAAAAGCATATCGGCTTTAAATGGGAACCTTGCATCAATGTGACCCGCCAAAGTATCCGTTTCAAGGCCATTAATAAGGAGTTTGACTTTTTTTATGGCTTCAACATTTAATATTAATGTATTAACAATTGAATAGATTGTTATTATTTCTGATTTGATCCCTCCGGGATGGTTTTCCGAAATATTTTCAGACAGGTCCACATACGCGGTTCCATCAGAAGCTATAAAAAAAGCTCTAAGGGAGGTCCTTTGCGGAATCGTTCGAGTCAGTTCATTTTTGGGTCCTCTGAGTAGTGCAGTGATAATAGCTTTTCCGAATTTAGCAGGATCTTCAGGATTGATCAGAGATCTCGTTTCAGATGTAAGATTGGAGTTATCCTTGTCCGCATAGTAAAGATGTACTATTGTTTTTTCATAATGATTCATTACCTCGAAGCCAGAATTATTATCAATCGTATTGGAATCCGACGCATTGCAGTGAGTTTTTATTGAAACGATAAACAGGGTGGCGGCAACTGCAATGACGCTAATAGGTATTTTAATAAAATGGTTTGTCAACATTTTGTAACCTTCTGATTTTTTTAAACCAATGTTGATGGTCTCGTAAAAAGTCCGAATTAGACGGTTTCGTAAAAAGTTCAAATTCAAGGCGTGCAAATTTCGTAATGATGAAGCGTACTTATAGTACGTTGAATGATTGCGAAATGCAGCACAACGCAGAAGTTGGACTTTTTACGAAACCGTCAATGTTTGGTTGAAAAGTGTACAGATTTTTAAGCTAATCCTGGGATGATGTCAAGGAAAGATAAAAAGAGTTAAATAAAAATGATGGTCTCGTAAAAAGTCCGAATGAGACGGTTTCGAAAAAAGTTCAAATTCAAGGCGTGCAAATTTCGTAATCATGAAGCGTACTTATCGGACCCGCCCTGTTAAATCTGTCTTTTTATTTAACAGGGGAGTTGAATGATTGCGAAATGCAGCATAACGCAGAAGTTGGATTTTTTACGAAACCGTCAAAAATGGGTTTGGACCGATTCGTGATATTTAATAGAGGACAGATTCGAATTATAATGGTGGAGCTGAGGGGGCTCGAACCCCTGACCTCATGACTGCCAGTCATGCGCTCTCCCAGCTGAGCTACAGCCCCGAACATAGGGGGCGAAGTAACAGAAAAGCTGCGGGTATGTCAATAATTATTTTTATCAGATGGAATTTGTTGACAAAAAAAAAGATTGGAAATAATAATATACATTTTTTAGATGTTCATTATCCTGACAGAAAAAGCGTGCTCGTATTATCGATCCATCAGAAGTGATTTTAGGGGATCAGTATAAATTCCAATTATCGGAGCTGGATCCGGGCAATGTTTTATTTCGTTCCAGGTGAATATGCAACAGAAAGGAACCACATGCTCAACTTAATGAGAAAACATGCCGGAAGCTGGATGATTAAGGTACTGCTTGGCGCGGTGACGGTAACATTTATATTTTTTGGTGGTTTATACAGAGACCAGAGAAAACAGAAGGTTGCCACTGTCAACGGTGCTGCGATTTCCTATGATGAATATGCTGTGGTCCTGAAAAATCTTCAGGATCAGGCGCATCAAAGATTTGGGAATTCGATGAGCGATGAAATATTAAAGATGATGAAACTGGAACAGCAGGCCCTGGACCGGCTGATTAACCAACGGGTGCTTTTGGCTGAAGCGGAAAAACTCGACTTCAGGGTGTCAAACCGGGAGCTGGCCGATTCGATTCGAAAAATGAAAATATTTCAAGCTGCCGGGAAATTTGATAACATTCGTTATGAACGCCTGCTAAAACGTAACAATCTGAACAGGGAAGAGTTTGAGGCTGAGCAGAAAGGAGGGCTGTTAATTGAAAAACTGCAGTCATTTATATCCGGTAACGTTAAAGTGTCAGACCTGGAGGTTCTGGAGTGGTATAAGTGGAATGGTGCAACAGTGAATATTGATTATGTACTTTTCGAACCGGATAAGTATATGGATGTCAATCCGACAGACAAGGAAATATCGGATTATTATGAAAAGCATAAAACTGAATATAAAACGGAAATAAAAGTAAGGACCCGATATATCTATTTTGATCCCGCTGACTATAGAAAAAATGTGACAGTCACAGAGCAGGAAATTAAAGATTATTATGAATCAAATCCCGAAGACTTTTTAAACCCAAAGACTGTGGAGGCTCGTCACATTTTATTCCGGGTAAGCGAGGATGCGAAACCCGAGATTGTTGAAAAGGCAAGAAAAAAAGCATTGGATGTTTTAAAAATGGCACAGGATGGAAAGGATTTTATTGAGCTTGCCAAAAAATATTCAGAGGGGCCAACGAAGGACAAAGGCGGATATCTGGGCACATTTAAAAAGGAAACAATGGTTAAATCCTTTGCGGACCAGGCATTTAACATGAAGCCGGGTGAAATTAGTGATTTGGTGCGCACACAGTATGGTTGGCACATTATTAAGGTTGATAAGGTTAATGAAGAATCCACGACTCCTTTTGAAAAAACTGAAAAAACGATCAGAAAAAGATTTACAGATGAAAGAGCAAATGCACTCGCCGGGGATGAAGCCCAGGAAGTATATGACGCTTCATTTGAAGGGGATGATCTGATCAGAACAGCAAAAGACAAGAACCTTATTATAGAAGAAACTGATTTTTTTACATCCAGGGGTCCAGGAGAGGGTGTAAAACATCAGGATAAATTTGCTGAGGCCGCTTTTGATCTTGAAAATCTGGAAATCAGCGAAATCCTGGATTTTGGCGATTTGTTATGTATCCTTCAGGTCATCGACAAAATTCCGGAAAAAATATCAGAATTAATTGATGTAACGGATGAGGTCCGAAATGATTTGGTTAAAGAAATGCAGGATCAAAATGCCCTGAAAGATGCTAAAGATTATCTGGCGGCCCTCAAGGCGGGTGGGCCCATGGCCGATAAAAGCGGAAAGGTGGAAATTAAGGTGAATAACACCGGCCTTTTCAAAAGAAGCGGCTCTATCCCAAAAATTGGGTATGAAAGAGAAATTTCCGAGACGGCATTTAAGCTTTCAAGTGAGAACAGGTTCCCTGAAGATGTTAACAAGGGTCAAAAGGGATATTATGTGTTCCGGTTTCGTGAGAGAAAAGAACCCCCTGCCGTGGATTTTGAAAAAGAAAGGGAATCAATACGGAAAAAACTTCTTCAACAGAAAAAAAACAGGGTTGTTGAAGAATGGCTTGAGCAGGTGAAAAAACAGAATGAAATTATTATTGAAAGTGCTTTTTTGGAATAGATCATGCATGCATATGGCTGGGACGAAACAATATGATTGATTGAGAAGTGGTTGCACAACACCAAACAGGGAGCATAAAAAATGCCGAGTGATGAAAAGAAAGATGGACCGATCAATTTGACGAAAAGATGTCCGGAATGTTTTGGCTACGTATCACTTGAAACTAAAAAATGCCCGAAGTGTAAAACCAGGCTGGGAAAAGTCGAAAAGTTCGGTATGGCAAGAAGGACGACTGACTGGACCGCATATATCATTGCCCTGGTATTCTGTTCGCTATTTGGGATGTATCTATGGTGGGCTTTTTTTTAGAAGCGGTTTTAAAATTTACCCTTGAGCCTCAATTCCTATGATGCAGTTAACCCCTTGTATCTGTCCATTTTATACAGCACCAAACGGTTAGACATACTTATATTCCGGATGTATATGATTTAATACGGGAGATTTGATTACTATGCAGTCATTAAATGATAAGGAACGAAAGGAACTTCTTAGACTGGCCCGTTCCGTTATCACCGCGAAACTTCATAAAGGTTCAAAAATTCACAGACCGGATGAAACTTCACCCTCCATGCTTGAAAAACGAGGCTGTTTTGTAACACTGCATAAAGACGGCTTATTAAGGGGATGTATTGGTACAATAGAACCCGTCAGGCGCCTGATCGATAACGTGGAAGAGAACGCAGTAAATGCTGCTTTCAGAGATCCTCGTTTCCCGCCCGTGTTGGAGGATGAGCTTTCTGTGATTAACATTGAAATCAGTGTGCTGACCGTGCCCGAAATCCTTCCATTTGAAAATGGTAAAGATCTGAAGAATAAACTTAAACCGGGGATCCACGGAGTTATCCTTACGAATGACTGGCGCAGTTCTACCTTTTTACCACAGGTTTGGGAACAGCTGCCTGAAAAGAATGATTTTCTGGAGCATTTATGCCTAAAAGGGGGGATGGGGAGGAATTGCTGGAATGATACGAATACTGTGGTTAAAACCTATACGGCGGAGTATTTTTCAGAATAATTCGGACTTTTTACGAGACCATCATACCTTTGCCCTCAAAAAATAATGAGTTAGAGAATTCTGATAACCTCAAAGCATGAAAACAGGATCAGAAAACAGTTGTTCTTTCTTAACGCCCCCAATACATTCAGACAGTGACCCATTCCAGCACGGATCATTCATTACGCTCCAACCGTGATTTTGATTGAAAAACTCCCCGGTCCCTCGTTTACCATGGGTCATAGTTATATTTTTCAAGAATACTATCCGGAACCATATCAATAAACCGTGATGGGCGATACAGGGTCATTCCTGAGATTCTGTCATAGATATTGCTTGGGTAAGTAAAGAACAGGTTGTTTTTTGCCCGGGTTGAAGCAACATACATCAGTCTGAGTTCTTCTTCGAGTTCTTCTTGACTGTTTATTGAGTGAATTGACGGGAAACGCCCATCAAGTGCCCATATAATAAAGACCGTGTGCCACTCAAGGCCCTTTGCAGAGTGAATAGTAGACAGGACCAGACGATCTTTATCGGAATAATCAGTTGTAAACGTGTTGTCCTTACTTGTATTCGGCGGTTCAAGGGCCATATCATCTAAGAAATGATGGAGATTATTATAACGCTCCATTATGGTGACAAGATGCTCTAAGTCCTTGGACCGTTTTGGATGATCATCGTGTTTTTCTTTTAGAATCGGAGCATAGTAATTGATTACGGTTTGCCCCATTTCAGCAATTGACATGATTTTTGAATCCATCAGTGAAAAAAGTTCCTGGAGCCTGATAAATCCCGGATGATTGATCGATTTATGTTTTGCAGTTAATATTCCTGTGAACCCCGAATTTTCCAATTTAATTTCTTCAAATATGCGTTGAGCGGTTTTGGGGCCGATTTTTCTTAGAAGGAGAAGGATTCTGTACCAGCTTATCCTGTCCTGTGGATTGAGTATTACTTTTAAATGCGCCAGAACATCCTTAATATGGGAGGATTCGACAAATTTAAAACCGCCGACTTTTATAAAAGGTATCTGTTCCCGGGTCAATTCTATTTCAAGATCAAAAGAATGAAAACTTGCCCTGAAAAGGACCGCCATCTGGTTTAATGGAATTCCAGAATCTCTAAGTTCAAGTATTTTTTCAGTGACAAATCGTGATTGGCTGTTTTCATATCCGGAATCTACAAGCACCGGCAGGTTATCTCCTTTTTTATGTGTAAAAAGTTTTTTTTCATATTTTTCTTCGGCCTTTTCTAAAATTAAATTTGTCAGGTTTAATATCGGTTGAATACTTCGATAGTTTTCTTCAAGATTGATAATGGTGGTACCTGGATATATTTTGGGGAAATCCATGATATTTCTGAAATTAGCGCCCCTGAAAGCATAAATGCTTTGGGAATCGTCTCCGACCGCCATAACGTTTTTATTTATACTGGAAAGAAGATATAATATTTCTGCCTGGAGCCAGTTTGTATCCTGGTATTCATCAACCATGATGTATTGATATGAGGACGATATCTTCTCGCGAATATTGGCATGCTCTTTTAAAAGAAGGTGAAGGTATACAAGCAGATCATCAAAATCGAAAAAATTATGTTCAATTTTACGCTTGCTATATTCACTGTTTATTTTGATTATTTCTTCAAGATTGATTGAAAAGTGAGGGAAATCTTCAAAAACAACATCTTCGATAGTAATTCCTTTATTTACAGCTTTACTGATTATATTCGCAAGGGTACGTTTCTGGGGAAGCCTGGCGGATTTTAATGCGGGTTGGTGTTCTTTTCTAATCAATCCGATCAGACTTTCCGAATCTGAACGGTCC
>JAUVGT010000047.1 GCA_030593645.1 Deltaproteobacteria bacterium | reverse complement strand
TATAGAGTTTGAAAACATACTGAATTCAGACTTGAATGAATTTATATCAACACATATAAAAAGAATGAAATAATCCAAGAGCTTTTACGTTATTTTTTCAAATAGTTAAAGATCTTTTACCCTCCCGGCATTCTATCACCTGTATTTTCCCCGGTCCACTGATTCTTTGAGTCTGTATCTGTCAAGGTGTGACGAATTTCATCTATTTGGTGTGATCCAGTTCATTGCGCGTTAATCCTAATCAATATAAATTCAAATGTAATGAAACGCTAATATTTACCATTTATCGTAATATAAAACAAAAGCGACCGGTTTAAGCGTCGCGAAAAGGGGGATTCCATGATTTCTTCACCATGCGCGAAATGTATCAGGAAGGATCAGCCCAAAGATGAATGTGTCGATAACTGCAGGGCATTGCATGAAATTCAGGTATATCAGGTATCTCTAAATGAGTTTAGCAGGATATCAGCCATCAATTATGTTGAATCAGGAAGGTTCGCAATCAGCACTGCGGAGAATGAAATCACAGACTATGTTATGTAGAATGGTTGTGATAAAATAAACTGAAAGCTTTCTGTGGTTTTCAAAAGCAGGGGCACGTTATAACGTGCTCCTGTGGTCATCTTAGTCGTGGTTTTAAAACCGCTTCAATCTAAAGCTGATTTTCCAGTGGAAACAATCGCATGAAATTTGAGCCAATTCTGCGCCAAATGCTGGCCATCGGTTCCTTATAAAAAACAACCATTTTATTGTTTTCTTTGGTTATCCATACAATCATAGAATTATCTGTTGAAATTCCATTATTAATTTCTTGTACAGCTAACCGCAGACAATTTTCAGGCTGTGTGGTCTCCTGAAATAATTGAACCACCTGGGCTGCCAGCTCGTTACTGTCAATCATTACACCGATTTCGGTATTATATTTTCGTGATCGCGAGTCCATGTTAGCCGATCCGATAAAAACATGTCTGCGATCCACCACGATAATCTTGGCATGCAGCTTGTTAAGCAATGGTCCCTTCATACTTTTCAGCCGCCACCGTTTTTTCTCAAAGGGAAATACTTTCAATTCATTTAATTCTACGCCCATCTTCACCAGCTGTTTCCGATACGGGGCATAACCGCTGTGAACAATCCACGCATCTGTAGAAGCAAGGGAATTCGTAAGAATCCTGATCTTGATTCCGCGATCTCTTAATTTTTTATAAAAACGAACCCCTTTTTTTCCAGGTATGAAGTAGGGTGATATAAAAATCAATTCGTTTTGAGCTTTTTCAACCAGCGAGCGTACCTGGTCGCTCAAACGGGGTGTCGGGTCATCCAGAGCTTTACCGATTTTTTCAGGTAAATCGTAATACAGCTGAACCGGGGCCCATATGAGCGGCAGATTGCGATTGATAAGACGCTCAAGAAAATCCGATTGATTGACGGCCTTGACATAAACCGAGTCGTTCAACTTTACTGCATGATTTTCCAATATATTCCGTGCATCCGATAATCTTTTCCCGGCATTTTTTTTCAAACCAAACACTTTCACAGGCACAGCCCACTTGCTGTTCCAGAATTCATCAAAACTGACTGACATATCCTGAACAACCGGACCGATCGAAATGATATCCGTATCCGCAAAACCGGTATCAATCCGGGTGGAGAAATATTCGTCACCGATATTCCTGCCGCCGACGATGGCGACCGTATTATCCGCGACAAAACATTTATTATGCATCCGGCGGCCAACCCTCCCCGGATCAGTGATAATCTCAATGATACGAAAGAGTTTACGCTGAACAAACGGGTTAAAAAAGCGTACAGAAATATTCGGGTGATGGTCCAGAACCCCGATATCGAATGTTTTGTCAGCGGTATCAATATCATCGATCAGCACGCGGACCCGAACGCCCCGGTCAGCTGCCTGAAGCAGCCAGTATTTCACAAGTAGACCGGTACTATCGTCATTGAAGAGATAATACTGGACATCCAGGGTTTTCTCAGCGGCTTTAATTAATAACGCCCTGGCTTCCAGTGCATCATGATTATTGTTTAACAGGTAAAATCCCGATTTTCCGGGATTTGATTCAATATCAGTTTTCAGCGACTTACCAAGAAGATTTGTTTTTGACGGAGTCAGTGCAGTGGTTGTTGTCCGATCGTAGCCCCTTGGCAGCCCCGCACAACTGGTGAAGAATGATACCAGACATATCATAATCGACAGGAACCTGACTGAAGTGATTTTGGGTCTCATCAAATTTTGAAAGATAACCTTCATATTTAGCGCACGCGGTTTGGATTGATCATGAATTTTTTTCGACTGTTATTTACATTTCATGTCCTTGATAATAAATAATTAATCATAAAGCAATAGGTGTTGTTTCAATGATACAGTGATAACAGGATGAAGCAACCTTGTAGCAAAAACCACTCCGAAACATCAATTTATTTGTCCCTTAATCAAATCCCCCAGACGCGCAATGGCTCGTTCGATCTCATCCGTCCAGCACGCGGCATTGAGCCGGACAAAGTTACGGTATCGCCGGGTAGATGAAAACATATCACCGGGTGACAGGGTTATGCCCGACCGGAGTGCTTGTTTATAAAGCACGAGTGAATCCACTGATTTCGGGAGCTGCACCCAGAGCAGGAATCCGCCGGTGGGTCGTGTTGCGCGTGTCTCTTCCGGGAAATAACGCACCACCGCCTCGGACATACGGGCGACGTTATGCGCATAGGTACGCCTCACGCGTTTCATATGGTGCTCATATCCTCCCCTATCCAGGAACTCGGCCAGGGCCAGCTGAGGAAAGGTAGCTGTGGCAATACTTGACGTAAATTTCAGCCATTCAATCGTGGAGCTGATTCTGCCTGGGGTGACCCATCCGACCCGGTATCCGGGAGCAATGGTCTTTGAAAATGAGGAGCACAGCATGACCAATCCTTTTTCATCATAAGCCTTGCAAACCGACGGTCTGGGTTCGGAAAAATAGATCTCTCCGCATACATCGACTTCTATCAGGGGTATTTCATGTTCGCCGATTAATTGTACCAGGCTCTTCTTCTTCTCATCCGGGATACAGCTCCCAATCGGGTTATTAAAATTTGAGATCACCAGGCAGGCCTTCACCGGTGTCTGTTCAATCGCGAAACCAAGGGCTTCCAGGCTGATTCCATCCCTGGGATGTGTGGGGATCTCAAGGGCCTGAAGCCCCATGGCTTCCATGCTCTGTAGAATGCCAAAATAAGTAGGGGATTCAATGGCTACCGTATCCCCCGGCCTGCATACAGCCCGCAGGCATAAATCAATTGCCTCAATACAGCCGGTGGTGGTGATAATATCCCCCGGCTTGAGACTGCATCCGGCCTTAACCATATGGCGGGCGATCTGAACACGAAGGTCTTTATATCCTGATGGAATATCATATTGAATCCCAAAATCGCCTTTCCGCCGGGTCAAAGATGCCAGAATGCGGTTAAGCTTGCCCGTCGGCAGGACAGCCGGATTGGGTGCTGCCGCACCCAGCTGTACCAGGTTGGGATTAAAAAGATCATGCATGACCATCATTGTCAGTTCCTGGATACTGATCTCGGTAGGATCAGATACCGTAGTAGAAATTTCAGGTTCCGGACATGAGTACGGAGACTTTGTCTTAACATAATAGCCGGACTGGGGCCTTGCTTCAATCAGTCCGTGATCTTCCAGCAGACTGTAAGCTTGCAGAACAGTGGATACACTGACTCGTTTTTGTGTGCTCAATTGCCGTAAAGATGGAATCCGTTCGCCGGGACGGAAAGTTCCGCCATCGATTAATCCAGCAACATGATCAGCGATCTGCTCATATAACTTAGCGGTTTTTTGAGATAATTGCCTATTACCCATTCTGAATTCCTCTTCTCCGCCCTTTTCAATCCAATTATGACGGTTTCGTAAAAAGCCCAAGTTAGCGCTGATGCTTCACTTCGTGTCTGCGTTGTGCTGCATTTCGCAATCATTCAACTCCCCTGTTAAATAAAAAGACAGATTTAACAGGGCGGGTCTGATAAGTACGCTTCATGATTACGAAATTTGAACGCCTTGAATTTAAACTTTTTACGAAACCATCAATTATAGTATACAGTTTTTCAAAAAACATACCAGTACAGTATACAAATAACTTAATTGTTATGGCAACAAAATTATTCTTCTGAATCTGTTATTGTTCGAATTCGTGTATTATAATAAATAATACTATCAAGATTAAATCATCATTTAAAATTTATATGGAGGTAAAACCATGACACTAAACAAATTTAAGAGACACACTAACAGGAATATTATCCAAAGTTTAAAAAAAGAGGAAATCCTTCGTGTAAAAAGCAGCCGGGATGGTCAAATCATCAGCTGCGAATCCGGAATACTCTGGATTACACAGGAAGGTGACTGGGTTGACAGACTCCTGACTGCCGGAGAAAAGTTCAGAACAAGAATTCCCGGTTTTATCCTTGTTCAGGCGTTAAGCGATGCGCGGATCAGGATATCACCGCAGGAAAAAGTTGAATTGATCTGCCCGGCTCCTCAGTCATTACAGGAAGAACTGGCCTGCGCGTAATATTATCTCGTTAAATTTTTTAGCGATTTTTCCCTTTGAACCATATGATATTGGCAATATCATATGGTTTATGATAACTTAAAATAAACAACTCATTGGTCACCCCTTTCCGAATGCTGCGGGACCAAACCGGATTAGATTGGACCGGATTAGAATAGAACAATGAGATATTCAGATGACACAAACCCTGAATTTCGACCTTGCCCTCCATGACACGGGTTTTTATGTTGAACTAAAACTTGACGGTTTCGTAAAAAGTCCAACTTCTGCGTTGTGCTGCATTTTGCAATGATTCAACGCCCCGGTTAAATAAAAAGTACAGATTTAACAGGGCAGGTCCGATAAGTACGCTTAATCATTACAAAAATTGCACGCCTTGAATTTGAACTCTTTACGAAACCGTCTAATTCGGACTTTTTACGAGACCATCAAACTTATTTGGAGAATCAAATGACAATTCCAGATACAACAAAAACTGAAATTTACGAGAAGCTCGATCTGCTTTTTAAAAAAAAAGGCTATCAAGATTATAAATGGATCGACCCAAAAAAAATAATTGTATCCCAATGGGTCAGAATGAAATGCATGTTCGGATGCAGTGGATACGGCAGGCTCGCGTCCTGCCCTCCCAATGTACCATCCGTGACAGAATGTGAAAAATTCTTTAAAGAATACAGCTTGGCTGTAATATTTCGTTTTGCTAAAAAACTGGATGACCCTGACAAACGTCATGGCTGGTCCAAAACAGTCAATATGAAACTCTTTAAATTGGAACGCGAAGTATTTCTCGCGGGACATGAAAGGGCTTTTCTATTGTTCATGGACAGCTGTTCTATATGTGATGACTGCACCGGCGACCGGGATACCTGCAGGGAACCCAAAATTTCACGGCCATCTCCCGAGGGATTGGCTATGGATGTTTATTCCACGGTCCGTCAGTCCGGTTTTTCCATCGAAGTCAGAACCGATTATACCCAGGAAATGAACCGTTACGCATTTTTGATGGTTCAATAAGATGATAACCAGAGGAAGCTCACCCATCATGATTAATAAAGACAATGAATTTGAAATTATCCACAGCTCTGGCAGAATATTCAAAGCAGGTATCCGGGATATTATCGGTGCACCTGTAGATGCCATTGTAAATCCCGCGAACTCAGGGCTTTCCCATGGTGGCGGCCTGGCGGCTGTGATTTCTGACGAAGCCGGTCCGGAACTGGATAATCAATGTGAAAAAATAATTAAAAAAATAGGAAAAGTACCGGAGACAAAAGCCGTGCCCACAAAAGCAGGACGGCTTCCGTTCAAAGGAATTATTCACGCGGTGGGTCCTCGAATGGGAAATGGAAACGAAAAAGACAAGATTCAAAAAACGGTCATCAATTCACTTTTGATTGCTGATAAACTGGGTTGGCAATCCCTCGCTTTCCCGGCCATATGTACTGGCATTTTCGGTGTTCCAGGGAATATTTGCGCCGAAGCTTTTAAAGAAAGTGTTCCGATTTTCTGGAAAGAAAAGAAAGATACCAGCGTAAATCTTGTCTGGCTTTGCCTGACGATAGACAACTACCCGATATTTAAAAAGATAATCAACAGATAGACGTGGTTCCCCAATTACTCCTTAATCGATCTATTCAGATCCTTCTGGATATCATCCCATGAATCATTATTTAAAACCCTGATCATTGATGTTAAAATTCTCTTGTGATTTTCAAGTAAAATTCTATTTGATATTTTATTCAGTAGGGAATAGTAACGCTGCGCTGCCGTGGTTTCCGAGAATACCACATATTTTTCCAGTTCATCGCCGGATAGCCCCCGATATGTATAAACGAAACCGGCAAACACAAATTGTGCTGTAAATATATCCAGGTCCGGATCGATATCCGTTTTAAAATCCTGGATGATTTTATCAATCGAAGCCTGATCCGGTTTTTTTGAATCTGATAGAATGAGACCCAAAATTTGATTCTGAACAATCAAATTAGTCTGCAGGTTCACCATGGTTTTTGTGGAAGAAGTTGTATCATCCAGCCGTGCAAAGAGATTCGATCTTGATGTGGTTTGATATCTTGTGAGCCTGAATGCAAGACGCAGTGTTTTAATGTCCTCTGATTTTTTCGTATAAGAGCTGTATTCAATTTCGGAGATTTTTTTGCCCAATGGCGTGGCATACCATTTTTGAACGTGCTCAAGTTCAGGTATCGTTAAATTTGAAGCAAGATGCTTCTTGATATAGTCATTCATCCTATCCGGATTTGTTGCCAGCCTGATCACTTCTTTGAATTTGGAAAACCTCTTATCATCTTCTTCTTCTGTTTTGGGGAGTGCGGTTTTTCTGTACTTTTCTTCGAATAATGTTAATATCATTTCGGTAAAACTCTGATTCTGCTTTGCCAGACCTGATTCTTGAATGATCTGATATGCCAGCTTTGCTTTTAAAATATCTTCAGCCGATTGGGGTTTGCTTTTTTCTTCAGATTTCTCATCATTTTCGGCTTTTACCTTCTCGGTCCATTCAGCTATGTTTAATGGCTGTTTTTGCTCCAATGCAAGAATGTTTTCTCCAGGAATGATAAAATTTAAATTCTGCCCATCTTCGATTTGAAAAAAAGCAACCCCCACCACCCTGCCGTTCATATCTATTACCGGGCTGCCGCTTGACCTTTTTGATACTGATGCGGTCATTTGAAAAACAAGTCCCATGTCCGGAATTTCCCTCACAGCCGATATTGTTCCATCACTGACAGGCAAGCCGGATTCCGATGGGGCACCAATGACAATAATTTTATCAGTGATACCTGGTTGTTTATCGTTAATAGTCAGCCATAACCCAGGTTCCAGGGCACCTTCCGGGATATCGATTGCCAGCATAATCAGATCTTTAATCTCATCTTCTGCAAGTACCGATTTTACCGGGTACTCTGTTTTGTCATCTACTTTAATAAGGACAGAAAATGCACCCTTAAGAACATGATAGTTAGTGATAAAGTGTCCGGCCTGGTTAATAAAAAAACCGCTTCCCTGCATAAGAAATTCATTTTCGCTGTCATAAGTTGATACGGTTGCAACAGCCGGGCTGGCTTGATTAAACAAATCCCCGATTTTTGAATCCCTATTAGCTGGGGGCTTTTGACTTTGTTTTTTTTCAGGTACAGCTGCCGGGGGTTTTGCAGCTGCTGGTGGTTTTTTTATTGTTGATGGAATACGTTTTTGAGGTGATGGGCGTTTATCCTCTTGTGTCAGAAAAAATATGGCCCCGACACAAATAAGAAGTATTACACATGCAGCACCGGCATAAAGCGCAACATTCTTTTTTAAAATCAGCTTTTTTATTTGAGAAAAGCTTCCATCTTTTTCAGCTTCTGGTTTGACAGGCACTTTTGCTTCCGCAGGCATCATCTGAGCAGGTGTTGATTGTATTGCAGGTTCTCTATTAGAGGGTTCCGCTTGTGCTGCAGATTCAACTTCATCGGTTGCTGTTTGTATTACAGGTTCTCCATTAACGGATTCTGGTTGTGTTGCAAGTTCAATTTTGCCAGGTGCTGAATGTATGACAGGCTCTCCATTAACGGGTTCAGCATGTCTTGCCAGTTCAATTTTTCCAAGTGCTGATTGTCCTACAGGTTCTTCATTAGCCGGTTCCGCTTGTGCAGGAAATTCAGATGTAGCAGGTGCTGATTGTTCTTCAGCTTCTTCATTAACGGATTCCGCCTGTGTTGCAGGTTCAACTGTTACAGGTGCTGGTTGTTTTACCGCCTCTTCTTTAACCGGTTCCGCTTGTGCCGCAGGTTCAACTGTTACAGGTGCTGGCTGTTTTACCGGCTCTTCTTTAGCCGGTTCCGCTTGTGCTGCAGGTTCAACTGTTACAGGGACTGGTTGTTTTAGGGCCGGATTTTCGTGTTTTTCAGGCTTAGAGGCAGTCGCTTTTGAGGGGACAGACACGGTCTCAGGGGAAGCTGATCCTGCAATGAAAAACCTGTTTTTACACCTCTTACAGTTCGCATGACATCCTTTTTCAGGAATTTTAGAGCTATCAACCATAAATGCAGTTTTACATGCCGGACAGCTGATTTTTCTTTTATTGCTCAAATTTTAAACCTGCTATGTATTAATGATTGGAAATGATTTCAAAACCTCAGATCGCTTTCCAGGACAAAGTGCAGGCTGATGAAAACCGTAGCATACCGGGTGCCTGCTACGCATCCCTGAAACGCCAGATGGGGCTTTGAAACTACTTATAGAGATATTAAGGCGGAGGAAATAATATCCTTTTTGAGCGAATTTGCGTGCAATGCTTCCGTATTCGTCAGGTCATCTTAATTTTAATTGATTCTGTATGATTTGTCAATAAAAACGGGAAGACACCAGCCCTGACGCATGAATATAATTTTAAGCGGATGCTTTACAATTTTCAAGTTGGTTTGCTAAAAAAGTCTGAATTTTTAAAAGATTGTTTTCCGCCTGATCAAAAATACATCGCAAATATCGCTGAAATTAACCAGCGGTACCTGTATATTTAAGAAAGGTCAAAATTAAACGTGTTGATTCCTGTCCGCTATATCAAACGCAATTGAACAGGACCTGACAAACGCTTTTTAATAAATCGAATGTCTAATAATGAGGCCATTATCGTTTCACGAACAAAATCAACAAACCCTTGTATGCCTTTCTCCTTTATAACTTTACTCAAACGTTCAGAATATTGAGACAATACCTTTAACCCATCACCAATGCGCATCAAATAATGATACCCTTTCATAGAATTCCAGTCATATGAAAAACAATGCTCATAATTATATCCATGATGTTTTTCTACCAAAATTCCTGTTTCAATATTCCAGCGATGACGCGCACCCAGATTGCAGCGCTCATGTAAGTTACTTCTATGCAGAGCTTTGCTGGATATCCAGGCATGATGTGAGCTTTTGGGTATGACTTTTCCGGTTTTTTTATCCACCTCTTTCCAATTTTCAGTGCAAACAACTATATGAATGGTTTCTCTTTTACGTCTGTCATAATGATGCACAATGTCATTTACCCATTGAAAATGCTGTCTCCTTTTACCGCAATTCCTTTTATAACTGTTTTCCGGCAATAGCTTCAGCAATCCATAATACTCCTCCCATGCAGAGGTAAGACTGTCGTTTTGTAAAACTATCATAAAATCCCAGTTGTTTTTGCGGCATATTGTCATAACAGGACCATTTGGGTAAAGACCATCCAGCAGCACCATTATCGGCAGCCTTCTGAATTCAGATTTTATTCTTTGAGCCAATCGTTTGAACGCTTTAAGTTCACAGTCCTGCTTTTTTGTGGCAGTATCACCTTCGGCATAATTTAAAAACTCACTCATAAGAGGAATCGTCATCCCATTTTGAAACGCCAGGCTTGCTTCCAGAACATATACATAATACTGCTTCACAGGTTCTTCACCCTTTTTTACCTTTATATTACGCTCCAGGCATTCCTCACTCCACTGATAATCCCGCACAATCTTTTGAGTGCCATCAATAGCAACAGGGTAACGGCCTTCAATCAGGTAGCGTGCAAATTTCTTCTTGCGGATCAAACTCCTGACCAGCTCAATTTGAGCTTTTTCAATCTCATTAACATCAATCCTTGCGAGTAGACGTTCCAGGGTATCATTATGCGGCATGCTTGCCAGTTCAGGAAACAGTAACTTCAGATTTTGCATTATTACAGGATTGGTCATCTTCCTGTTTGCTTCCCGACGGGATGCCATATGGTAAACAAATGCAATAATTCCGTAAAGCATTAGAACTGTAAGTTTATGTTTAATCTTTTCCGGATTCCTTGGATCGGATATTTTGGATAAACGTTTTAGAAGAACCGGCAAACTGGTCTTAAAAATCCGAACCTCTTCTGTTACAGCTTCATTACGTGCATTTATCTCTTCTTCCACGGTTTTATATCCGGATTTGCGGTTTGGTACTGAAAACCCGGAAGGTTCTTCCAATCCTTGAGCTTTTTGCTCTTCACGCAATTCTTTTTCGGCTCTCTTTTTCTTTTTTTTCTGTGCCTTAATCTCTTCTCGACCTGATCGATGGCTGAGCTTGCTCATATCTCTGCCCTCCCAACCAGTTTGTCTGAGCAGAGTTTTTCTCTAAAATCTTTTGTAAGAGGCTTAATAAATATTTTTTTGGGAGTGGTCTTATACGTCCTGCTTTTACGCGCAAGGCCAATACCTGTCGTTGTTCCAATGTATTCCCAGTTAGCAGCTTTATAACAGGTCCCCCGGTAATGATTTCCATCAACAAATGTTTCCATTAAAACCGGGTGGTACCCCCATTTTTCATGCCAGTCATCTTTTATGTGGCTCGCTGCCAGACCCAATACATGACTGGCAAGATATCTGACATTAACCCATGGAAAAATTAAAAATCTCGTATTATTAATAAGCCATGACAGATTCCGAAGACGTTGATTGGGTGTCCATCCTATCCACTGGTCTCTGACTCCTATGGATTTTGCCGCTCCTGAAAACAACGCGCATCCTAATAATCCTCGCTCGCTTCTGATGAAATACCGTAAAAAAAAGCCAAAGGGTCTTGTCTCGCCAAGATAATGATAGCGAGACATATATTCTTTCCATAACCGGATCTCTTTTTTATCCTTTATAACCTCCAGTGAGATTTTTCCCAGAATACTCAAAGATCCTGATATCTCCGGCCCTGATCGGGTTTTAGAGGAGAAAGATATTGAAACTTTCGGTTTTGATCTCTTTTTACCTTTTTTTTGCGGAAGTTGAAAGCAGCCCCACAATTCCAGCTTTTTTAATAACTTTGAGCAAGCTGTTATCTTGTTGCTGCCCGATGCAGTGTGCCATTGCAAATGCTCACAAATGGTTTGGTATAACTCGCTGCGGCTTAATTGTGGAAAAAGATTAACAGTTTCCCTGATCTGATCAATTTCTTGTCGGCTAACAGTGCGACCACATTGAATGACTGTCTCTTTGTCTGTTTTCATAGTGCTGAGCTCCTTGATGATCCATATTGGTCCATCTCTACACTACCAAAACATAAATACTTTGTCTATACCTTTTTTGCGATAAATTATTTTTATGATATTTGCAATACTTTGGGGCCGTTGGCTTTCTCAGACGTGCTTCACCTCTGGGAAGACACCATGACAGAACCGTTCAGAATATGCAATTATTTCAAGAGTTTCATATCCTTAGAGTTTGCGCAAAAACGCAGAAATATCAAGCATATTTCGAGCTTTTGCAACGCAGCCGAATGGGATGATTCGCCCCTTAAAATGTGAAGTTATTTTTGCGCGAGCCCTAAGTATCTTTAATCGGCTTTTTAAGATCCTTCTCGATATTATCCCATGAATCATTATCTAAAACCCTTATCATTGATGTTATAATTCTCTTCTGGTTTTCAAGTATAATTGTATTCGATTTTTTATTCAATATGGCGTAGTACAGTCGTGCTGCCGTGGTTTCTGAAAAGGAAACATATTCTTCCAGTTCACTCTGGGATATTCCACGATAAGTATAGACTAAACCAGCGAATACATAATGTGCTGCAAATATATCCAGATATGGGTCTATATCGGTTTTAAATTTATCTATAATATTATCAATCGAAGCCTGATCCGGTTTTTTGGAATCTGACAGGATGAGATCTAAAATTTGATTCTGGACAATCATATTTGTTTGCAGTTCAACCATGGCTCTTGTTGAATTAGTGGCTTCATCCAGCCTTAAAAAAAGATTCGCTCTTGATGTGCTTTGATACCTTGTGAGTCTGAATGCAAGCCGCAGAGTCTTTATGTTCGCTAATTTTTCCATATAAGAGCTGTATTCAACTCCAGCGATTTTATTACCCAATGGTGAGGTATACCATTTTAAAACCTGCTCGAGTTGAGGTTTCGTTAAATTTGAAGCAAGATGTTTCTTTATATAGTCATTAATTCTATCCGGATTTGTTGCCAGCCTGATAATTTCCTTGAATTTGGAAAACCTCTTATCATCCTCCTCTGTTTTTTCGGATTCGTCCATTTTGTATTGCAATTCGAACATTAACAATGATATTTCAGTAAAACTTTGATTCTGCCCCGCAAGACCTGATTCTTTAATTATCTTATATGCCAGCTTTGCTTTTAAAACGTCATCAGCCGATTTGGGTTTGCTTTCTTCTTCAGGTTTCACTTCCTTTTGAGTTGGATTGATCTGATTGAGAATACCCTTTTGAAGCCTGTCCAATTTATCATCTTTTTCGGCGTTTATCCTCTCGGTCCATGCAGCTACAGTCAAAGACTGTTTTTGTTCCAATGCAAGAATTTTTTCTCCAGGGATAGCAAAATTTAAATTCTGCCCTTTTACTATTTGAAAAAAAGAGACTCCCACAACTTTGCCGTTCATATCGATAACCGGACTACCGCTTGATCCTTGCGATATCGGTGCTGTCATTTGGAAAACAAGCCCCATATCCGGTATTTCCCTGATGGCCGATATTATTCCATCACTTACTGTCATTCCAAGTCCCAGAGGTGAACCGATTACAATAATTTTGTCAGCAATATTTGGTTGCTTATCGTTAATATCCAGCCATGTCCCTGGCCCTTCATTACCTTCCGGGATTTCAATTGCCAACATAATAAGATCTTGTTTTTCATTTTCCGCCAAAATCGATTTTACAAGGTATTCTGTGTTATCACTGGTTTTGATAACAGCAAAAGAAGCCCCCTTAAGAACATGAAAGTTTGTAATTAAATGTCCGGCCTGGTTAATAAAGAAACCGCTTCCCTGCTTGAAAGGCTTGTCTCCGCTATCATACGTTATTACTGTTGCAACAGCCGGGCTGACTTTTTTGAATAAATCCCCGATCTTTATTTCTATATTATTTTGGGACTTTTCATTTTTCCCGTGAGTAGAAGCCGAAGGTTGAACCCCTGCCGGAGGTTCTTTAACATTTGAATTGTTATCCTCCTGAGATATTGATTGGTTATCCTTTTTTGTAGGCTGGAAATCATCTTTTTGTATCAATAAACGAAAGGCGCCGGCACAAATAAGAAATATGGCAAATACAAAACTGGCAATAAGCACGAAATTCTTTTTTGGGGTCGGTTTTTCTTTTCTTACCGAATTTTGGCCTCTTACCGCTTTTCTGTTGGCAGGTACTCCTGATTTTTCAGGCTTAACTTTTACAGGTACTGCCTTTTTTGAAGGTTTTCTATTATCACGAGCTTTAACCTTTACTGGTTTCCCTTTGACGGGTTTTACCTTTTTTTCTGACTTTACAGGGACGGAAGCGCGTTCTATTTTTTTAGCTTTTGGTTGAACAAACGCGGCTTTAGAGGGAGTAGATCCTGCAATGAAAAACCGATTTTTACATTCTTTACAGTTCGCATGACATCCTTTTTCAGGTATTTTAGATGTATCGACAATAAATACCTTATTACATGCCGGACATCTGACTTTTCTTTTATTGCTCAAATTTTAGGCCTGTTGTGTATTAATTATTAGAAGTAATTTCAAAGCCCCAAATCGCGTTCTATGACAAGGCGCAGCCTGATGAAGAAACTCAGCATACCGGGTAATATATTGAACATTTTAAAGAAGCCTACAACTCAGCCATAGTACGTTAGATGGAGTTTTGAAACCACTTCTATAAATATTATATCGCCGGAACTCAGCAGAAAATAGTACCCGTTTATTACTGTCTTTTAAGTAATGGTTGCTTTTTCGATAATTCATTTTACTTGTTTTTGTATGATTTGTCAATTAAAATGGGAATCAGCTGTGGTAAGATATTTCGAGATATGAAGTAATTTTAAGCATTTCCATACTCATAATTACGTCACAGCAGTCAAACAGAGAAACATCTGTAACGTTATAAGAAACTTTATGTAGTGAGATCCAATGCTGAAGACAGACCACTCCACTCCAAAACCAGACCTGAATGAAAAGTTTAAATTGATCCGTGGAAGCAATTGAACGGCTTAATGGTTTATTGCTTACTGTTCAAAATCAACTCAACGACTTCTCTGACAGCACCTTCACCGCCCTTTAATTTTGTAACATAAACCGAATAGCTTTTATTAATTTCCATACCATCAAAAACCGTGACGCCAAACCCGACTTTTTCGAGGATATCGATTTCATCGATGTCATCTGAAATATATGCGATTTCTTCCATTTTTAAACCGCAGCGAATTTGCAGTTTCTCAAATTCATGCAATTTTTTATCAACTCCCAGCCGGACAAAATCAATCCGGAACATCTCCGCCCATCTTTTCACTATTCCTGAATCAACACTGCTGATTATTGCTGTTTTGATATCGTAACTTTTTAAAAGCTGCACACCCATTCCATCCCGCCGATTAAACTTCCTGAGCATATCCCCGCGGTCATTAAAATACATCCCGGCATCAGTAAGAACCCCATCGACACCAATCACAACAAGTTTTACTTTTGAAGCTCTTTGCATCAATTCATCCATGTCCACATTGCCCCCTTATACTTCATATACTCCTCATTAAACGTGCAGGCTGGAAAAAATATTTTAAAGTTCAAAGCAAAGTAAAGATTTTGTTTCATTGATATTATTTATTTATCAGGATCGGATGAGCAGCCAGAGGAATTTTATGTGTCTGCATGGCCTGAAGTATTTTGTCAAGGACTGCTGACCGAACTGCTGTGCGTTTACGAACATTTTTTATCCGATATCGCCCCTCCAGAAGTACACCGGACATCTGATGGCCCTTTGAATCATCCCAAAGCGACCGGGTAACCATTTGAACCGTATCGGTCATGACTTCATCTACGGATGATATGGCCTCGGTGGCAACTGATTTTGCAAGTGCAATATCAGCGCAATAACCCACTTGAAAGCGGACCCGCACACGTACTGGCTTGTCTTCAATGGAAAAGTTATTGATGATTGAATTGGACAGCTGGGAATTGGGATAGCTGACAATCACACCGTCGGTATTACAGATACGTGTACGCCTGAGACCAATATCCACGACATCTCCCCATGCGCCCCAGTGACGTCCTATATTTTCTATTTTTACTCTATCACCAATCCGGATCGGACGGTCCGAGATGAGAAATATCCCGGAAAGAATATCGGCCAGGGTCTCTTTGGCCGCAAAACCCAGGGCCACACCAAAAATTCCTGCGCCGGCCAGAAGGGGTGAAACTTCAATTTTATTTATTTTCAAAACAATTACCACTGTAATAAAAAGAGCGATCATCCAAAAAAATTGCTTGATAAATTGAATAAAACGGTCATCAAAGTCGTTTGTCGTTGCCGAAGCGATCTTTTCAAAATAGTGTAGAATAATAAATCGACAAAAAATATAGACCACCACCATACCAACAATAGCAATACCGCTCTGCTCAATGCCGCTTAATCCATTCCAGATCTCATTTATCTTATCCATTATTCTCTTCCATCAATAGGTTTGGTTTTAAAACAACTTGATTTACGCAGAATTATTACCATATTATATTTTTTCATGCAAATTGTTTATAATCTGAACCTGTCTCAAAAACATGAATTGGGATTGAGAGCAAGGTACAGGCGAAATTCAGGAGATGACAATGAAACCGAAAATTAATATTAAACGGGCCATCCGTGATTATACCGCCATCACCATCGGATCATTCATCATGGCCGTGGGCATTGGTGTTTTCCTGGTTGGCGCCAGGGTGGTTCCCGGCGGCGTCAGTGGTCTTTCCATGGCAATCCATTACCTGTCCGGGAATCAAATCCCAATCGGTCTCATGATCTGGATTTTTAATATCCCCCTGTTCATCTGGGGTTTAAAGGTGCTCGGCAACCGCTTCGGCGTCCGCACGTTCATCGGTTTCACCCTCTCCTCATTTTTCATTGACATGGTTCGGGGAAGCATACCCGGTCTCCGGCATATCCGCTGGCATGAATCTCCATCCATTGTTGACATGGTCCAGAATGATTTCCTCATTGCCGTCATATTCGGAGGCGTTCTCCTGGGCATTGGTTTGGGAACCATTTTTAAATTCAGGGGTACCACCGGCGGATCAGATATCGTGGCCTCCATAATCCAGAAAAAATATGGATGGAAACCGGGTCAAGCCATCATGCTCATCGATTTCTTTGTGATCATACTGGCCGGAATCATCATTCACACCACGGGACTGTCTCCGG
>JAUVGT010000357.1 GCA_030593645.1 Deltaproteobacteria bacterium | reverse complement strand
GCCTTGCCGACTGGGTGCCTCGACCCTCAAAATTTGTGAATTTATTTTTACGCGAACCCTTAGCCCGCATTTCTCACAGGCTATGCGATCGTAATAGAATGCTTGTGAGAAATCCGGGTTGGCCTCGTTCAGTAAAAATCCTGTTCCAAAGGGCCCGGATTTGACTTGTCCGACATAGCTTTAGCGGCGGTGGATCACCCCTATAAGGGGATTTAACAAGTGCCTAAAGTGCGCTAAAGTGACTAAAATGCCTAAAGTTAATGAATTCTGTCTGTTTTTATTTAAAAGATGGAGCTTATAGCGACTCCAGAACTTTAGGCACTTTAGTCACTTTGTATTATTTCTTATGGCAGAGCCATTTATCTCTGACCTGGCCCAAAGGACCAGGTTTTATTTGATGAAATAAACAAAGGGCAGCCGCAGTGGCTGCCCTGCATCCATTTTAAGGTTTTGAAACCCGATCGTTTAAACAATCAGTGAATAGATCTGTTAAGAAGTATATTCCTTAACGGCTTTACCGATTTTCTTTCCGTATTCAAAGCATTCGGAAAGTCCGTTTTTATCCGGCACATATTGTATTTTTAAACCCGGATCGATGATTTCGAACTTCATGGCTTCAAGCTCGTTTTTGATCAATTTAACCGATTCACCGCTCCAGCCGTAAGAGCCAAACGCGCCGCTGATCTTGTTTTTCGGCTTTAAACCCTTGATATAGCAGAGTAAATCAGCCACTGTTGGGAAAAGCTGGTTGTTCAGGGTCGGGGAACCGATGATCACGGCCCTTGAATCGAGTATTTCTGTCATGATTTCACTTCGATGGGAATTCCGAATATGAATCGGTTTAACAGTCACACCTTCATCGGCAATACCGGAAGCAATCGATTCAGCCATGGCCTGTGTACTTTTCCACATGGTGTCGTAAATCACAACCGCCTTTTTTTCAGGTTCCTGCTTGCTCCATTTCGCGTAGGCCTGAATAATTTTAACCGGATCCTGGCGCCAGATAATGCCGTGATCCGGGCAGATGGTATCGATTTCAAGACCCATTTCACTGACCGTGTCCAGCAGTTTTAAGACCTTATTTGAATAGAGGAGAAGTATATTGGCAAAGTACTTTTTGGCCTGATACATGATTTCATCGCCCACCTCATCATCAAATTTTTCAGGCCCGGCAAAATGCTGTCCAAATCCATCACTGGAAAACAGGATTTTATCTTCCTTCAGATAGGTGAACATACTGTCAGGCCAATGAAGCATTCGAGTTTCGAGGAAAGCCAGTGTCTTATTACCGATATTCAATTCTTCTCCGTTTTCCACGGCGTGGTAATTCCATTTTTGCGGGAAATGCCGGGCAAGATTCTTTGCGCCCATTTTGGAGCAATACAATGGTTTGTCTTCACCGATTCGATGCATCACTCGCGGCAATCCTCCGGAATGGTCCATTTCCGTGTGATTACTGATGACAATATCAATTTTCTCAGGATCGATGACCTGTGAAATGTTATCCAGCAGTTCATCACAGAATTCTTTTTTTACCGTATCAATCAGAATAATTTTATCGGCAATAATCAGGTACGCATTATAGGTGGTACCATTACTCGTGGAATATCCGTGAAAATCGCGAATATTCCAGTCTGCGATGCCCACATTATAAATTCCTTCAGTTATTTTAACCGGTTTCATCTTATTTTCTACTCCTCTTTTTCAAATTCGTCCTTGGCGGCGCCGCAGACCGGGCATTCCCAATCATCCGGCAGGTCTTCAAACGTAGTCCCTGCTTTCACACCGTTATCAGGATCGCCTTCAGCCGGGTCATAAACATATCCGCAAACTGTACATACATACTTATCCATTTGTTACCTCCTTCGTTAATTATTTCAATGGTTATTGTTAAGAAACATAATCGATATTCTTATTTTATCCAAGTGATTTAAACACTTTTTTACCCGCTCCGCAAATGGGACATTTCCAGTCATCAGGAAGAGCTTCAAATTGTGTTCCCTTTGATATTTTTCCTTTTCGATCTCCTTTTTCAGGGTTATAAATATAGCCGCAGTTTGAGGTTTGACATTGATACATCTCTTCCGGTTTCATTCGTGTGCCTCCATGTCTGAATCATTTCGTTTGATCGGTTCTTGTTTTTTATTTATTAATGACAACACATCGGTTTCAAGTTTATCTCTGATATCTCTCATAAATTCGATCGGTTTGCCTGCCGGATCCGGCAGGTCCCAGTCGATCATTTGTACACCGGGAATAAACGGGCACTCTTCTCCGCATCCCATGGTAACTATGATGTCAGGTGTATTTTCGGTGGTCACCTCATTGATCGACTTTGGTTTCCGAAATGCCATATCGATCCCTTTTTCCTGCATGACGTCCATCATCATTGGATTGATATCAGACACGGGGGTGCTTCCGGCACATCCGGCTTCGATTTTATCACCGGCATGAAACTGCGCAAAAGCTGCGGCCATCTGACTGCGGCAGGTATTTTCTCTGCAAGCGAAGAGAATTTTTTTTCTTTTAACCAGCGGGCCTGTAACTTTTTCCACTAGTTTTTCAACATCTTCGCGAACGGTTTTATGTTTTTTCATATCACCGGCCGCCTCGATTCCTTTGTAGGCCAGGGCATCCGTATAATCCGCACTCAACGCGTCAAAAAAATATTTTGATACCAGGTGCAACCCGTCAAACAGCTGTTTTCCCCTGGAAGCGCCAAGGGAAAGGAGCACACCCTTTTTATAATTTTTCCCCGGATCTGTTAATTTTAAAGAATATTTTCGGGACCATAATGCCTGGCATCTGTCAATCAGGGCTTTGAGCTGTGCGGTTATCCCATAGAAAAAAACGGGGCTTGCCGCTACAATGACGTCCGCTTTTCGGATCAGGGGATATATTTCTTCAGCCATATCATCATCGCTTATAATGCAATACCCTTTTTTTTCACAATACCCGCAGCCTTTACATGGTTTGATGTTTTTTTGTGTCACATCAATCGTCTGAATGTTGGAACTCGCTCTTTCAGCGGAATTCATGAAGCTTTTGAGCAGGAATGATGTGTTGCCCTTTAGTCGCGGGCTGCCTTGCAGGCCGAGTGTAAACATAATTTAAGCCTTATTTGATGAACTCGTAAAAAGTCCGAATTAGACGGTTTCGTAAAAGGTTCAAATTCAAGGCGTGCAAATTTCGTAATCATGAAGCGTACTTATCGTACGCTGAATGATTGCGAAATGCAGCACAACGCAGAAGTTGGACTTTTTACGAGACCGTCTTATTTGACATGACACTTTGAACAGGTGGTCGGACCTGATGGGTTACCGGCTTTTTTTTCGGTCTTATGGCATTTTATGCATAATGTGTTCATGACCTGTTTATTTTTGAGGGTACCATTTTTTTTGAGTTCAGTGATGGCATTATTGGTTTTTGGAAAAAGAGAATGGCACGTGTTACAGTCTACTAATCTGGTCTGGTGCTGCTGATGCGGAAACGGCACTTTTCCTCTTGATCCGCCAGGAATATTTATTTTTTCAGGACCGTTTTCACCACCCGCTGCCACTGCACCCACTGTCATTGTACCCATTACCATTGCAATGGACAATGAGATAAAGATCCCGAAAAATAAGATACTTATTTTTTTCAATTGCATGAGTTCACTCCTTTAAAAATCACTTATGATTATTTTTTTCAATACGCTTCGTCCGATTCAGAAGGATGATCCGGAATTTTATCACTAAACATTTTGTATACCCAAACCTGGTAAACCAGTACAATAGGAATAAACAGAATGACTACCACGAGCATGATTTTTAAAGTGAGCGGGCTGGATGACGCATTATGAGCGGTTAGATTGTACGCCGGATTAATGCTTGATGGGAACATGTTCGGATAAAGCCCTGTAACACCGAAAAATGTGGTGCCCACAATACCGAGCGATGATGAAAACCAGGCCTTAAACAGGAATTTTTTAACAAGGAAATATTTAATTCCAAACAGTCCGATGACTGTTGCCAGTAATATCAGGAATAAAGCAGGATGGGTGATGTAATTATCATACAGATTCGTATAGAACTTCGTAGCAATGAGAAATACAACCGCACAAATGATTAAGATCGGCCATAATTTTCCTGCCAGGGAAAATGCCCTGTTGTAAATATCTCCTTTGGTTCTGATACCCAGCCATAACGCACCGTGCATGACAAAGAGTAAAAGAAATAAGAGCCCGCCCAAAAGGCCGTATGGATTAAAAAGTGTAAATAAGGTTCCGAGGTATTCGCCATCAGCATTAAACGGAATGCCTTTAAATATGTTGGAAAAGGTAACGCCAAAAAGAAATGCGGGTGTAACGCTTCCGATAAAGATGCAGGTATCCCAGGTTTTTTTCCAATGGGGGTTATCCACCTTGTTTCTGAATTCAAATGAAACACCCCGGAGGATCAGGGCGAATAATATCAGCATGAGTGCTGAATAAAGTGTAGAGAACATCACCGAATAGACGATCGGAAATGCCGCGAACGTAACGCCGCCGGCAGTAATCAGCCATACTTCATTACCGTCCCATAACGGCCCAATGGATTGTATCATCATATTTTTATCTTTATCTGTTTTTCCCAGGAACGGATAAAGGGTTCCGATACCGAAATCAAATCCGTCTGTCATGAAAAAAATTGCCCAAAGTAAAGCCCACAGGAAAAACCAGATTGATTCTAAAACCATTTCTACCCCCGAGTCGTTTTTTTATTCTCTTTTTAATTTTGATGATCTCGTAAAAAGTCCGAATTAGACGGTTTCGTAAAAAGTTCAAATTCAAGGCGTGCAAATTTCGTAATCATGAAGCGTACTTATAGTACGTTGAATGATTGCGAAATGTAGCACAACGCAGAAGTTGGTCCGCCTACGGCGGATTACGAGACCGTCAATTTGAAGATTTTGAAACCACGTCCAGTAAACTTTCCGCTAACCGGTCATGTCTGGTTCCGGGCCCTTCGCCGCGTTTTTAATGATAAGATAAAAACCAGCGGCGCCCAGAAGTCCGTAAATAAGTATAAACGCGATTAAAGAAACAAGAACCTGCGAGCCGGCTATGGGTGAGGCCGCATCGGAAGTTTTCAGCAAGCCATATACAATCCATGGCTGACGGCCCACTTCGGCCAGTACCCA
>JAUVGT010000342.1 GCA_030593645.1 Deltaproteobacteria bacterium | reverse complement strand
CATCAAACAATTTGAGGTCAATTTCTTTTTTTTTAACACCAGGGATGGAAATTTCAAGATTCAAATTTGATGGTCTCACAAAAAGTCCGAATGTGACGGTTTCGTAAAGAGTTCAAATTCAAGGCGTGCAATTTTTGTAATGATGAAGCGTACTTATTGTACGTTGAATCATTGCAAAATGCAGCACAACGCAGAAGTTGGACTTTTTACGAAACCGTCAAATTTGATTTATCGTCATCAACGAAGGAGCATACTTCCGCCGCGACTTTTAATTTATCATCAGCCATGATGCCACCTCCTTTCATATTTCTTTTAATAGTGTTATCTGGGTTTAAATTTATCGTTCTCTTCATTTTCCCGGAATATTTATGATTAATCCGGGTATAGAATTAGTATAATAATGATTTTTCGAAGCGCAAGTCATGCAAGCGTATTTCATTATTTTTTTATGTAAATATCCGGATCCAGGGGGAGGTATTGTATTCACTTCCGCGAACTTGCCAATTTGGGCGATATAGTGTAATCTATTTTTATTACTGGCTCTATACTGACTCATAACTCCGCCAAAAAAAGTTTATAAAAATATAATTCAATGACTGAATCAAATAAAAAAAAGCTAAACTCCTTTTTTGATCAATTCTCAAACCATGACCATGTTCTTGTGGTCATCAATGCTGATCCGGATTCAATTTCAAGCGCCATGGCTGTAAAAAGATTACTATGGCACAGGGTGTCGGAAGTAAAGATCACAACAATCAACCGGGTTAAACGCTCGGATAATATTTCCATGATCCGGCTGCTAGGAGTCGACCAGGAGCATTTCAGTCATATTGATATGAACCAATACACCCGTTTTGTAATCGTGGATTCCCAACCGGACCATCATGAAAGCTTTACACTATTCAAACCGGACGTGATCATTGATCATCACCCGATAACCAGTGAAATAGGAAAATTCAACGATATCAGGCCAGAATACGGCGCAACCGCCACAATTCTTACAGAGTATCTTCGGGCTGCAGGTATCCGGCCATCCATAAAACTTGCGACCGGATTGTTCTATGGCATTAAAACCGATACAAATAATTTTATAAAAAAAACAGTAATGAAAGATATCCGGGCATTTCAGTTTCTTTATAAATATGCAAATATTCACCTGATACAGAGAATAGAAAGCACTGAAATCAGACCCGATTTCTTAAAATATTTTTTAAAATCCCTGGGATCAAAAAAACTTCGGCAGGGAAGAATGTTTGTACACCTTGGGAAAGTCACAAGTCCGGATGCGTGTGTACTGATTGCGGATTTTTATATCAGGGTAAAATCGGTAGAGTGGAGTATTATTTCAGGAATTCATAAAAATAAATTGATCATCATATTCAGAAATTTTGGCATCCAAAAAAATGCAGGGAAAGCGGCAAAAACCGCTTTTGGGCGTTTGGGTCCGTCCGGCGGCCATAAGAACGCAGCCAGATCGGAAATCGAATTGAAAGCGATAAAAAAATATGTTGATTATGAAAATGAAAAAAATCTTCTCAACTGGATCATCGCAAGGGTGAAGGGTACAAAGAAATCCAGAGTATAAAAACATCTTTCAAATCACCGTGCTGAGAGCTTCCCCAAGCTTAGAAAATTTAAAACGATACCCCTGACGTGTTAGTTTTTCCGGAATGGCCTTCTGACTATTCAGCAGGGCACCTCCCAGTTCTCCCATAAACAACCGAAGAAAGAAGGCGGGCACTCTTAAAAAGGCAGGTCTGTTTAAAATTCTCCCCAGTTCACTTGCAAAATCCTGATGCTGTACCGTACCGGGTGAACAGAAATTCATGGGCCCTTTGATTTGATGATCTTCGATCACTAGTTCCAGAGCTGAAAGCACATCATCCAGGTGAATCCATGGAAACCATTGTTTTCCGTTCCCAAGCGGCCCGCCCAAAAAAAACTTAAACGCGGGAAGCATTTTACGAACCGCCCCCCCATTTTTCCCGAGGACCACACCCAGTCTGAATACGGTGACTCTTGCACCTGTTTCTTCCGCTTTAAATGCTTCTTTTTCCCAGTCAACACAAACTTTGGCCAAAAAGTCGTTTCCCGGCTCCCTGGTTTCCGGTAATGCTTCGTCTCCCTTGTCCCCATAGTAACCAGCTGCGGACGCACTGCACAAAATGATTCCATTACTTTCGGGTATGGACTCCACGATATTTCGCGTGGTCTGTATCCTGCTGTCGTATATCTTTTTTTTGTATCTTCTGGTCCAAGGTTTAAATATCGTTCTTCCTGCAAGGTTGATAATGGCATCAACTCCCCTGACACTGTCCTGCCAGTCACCCTTTTGCGAAGTATCTGCTGAAATATAAGTATATTTTGAATGAGATATCGAGCGATTCACAGGAGAGCTTCCTGTTACGGTGACTTCAAACCCTTTATTCAGGAAATGGTGTGTGAGAGCCGTACCAATAAACCCGGTTCCGCCGGTGATAAATATTTTCATAAGGAATCATCCCTGTAAAATGTTTTGGATATGTTTTTCTATTTCATGGCCCGGTAATGCCCCAACCAGTGTATTTAAGATCTTGCCGTTTTTAAAGATCAGCATTGTAGGGATACTCATGATATTAAACTTTGACGCGATGATCGGATTTTCATCCACATTCAGTTTCGCAATTCGCATTCGACCTGAATACTTTTTTGCCATTTCATCCAGAACCGGAGCGACCATACGGCATGGGCCGCACCATGGTGCCCAGCAGTCAAGTAAAACAGGAAATGGGGACAGGAGCACCTGGTTTTCAAAACCCTGATCCGTAACAATGACGGTGCTCCCATCTTCCTTTTTAACCTTCAGGGGGCTGTGACAGCGCCCGCATACCGGGAGATCATTCACTTTTTGAACGGGAATACGATTTTTCGTGCCGCAGTTATTACATTTGATTATGATATTTTCAGATGTCATCTTATCTCCTGATAGCAGTCATCGTTTTGAAAAACTGATTCCGGGTTACAATGGTAATCATTTATAATCGAACCCTAAATGAAAAAAAATCAAAAATTCAAAATTTTCTTTAATTCATTTTCCGTCAGCAAACCCCGCTCAAGTATTACCTCTTTAATATTTTGACCGGTTGTGTGAGCCCTGTAAGCAATCTCAGCCGCTTTATCATATCCGATTTCAGGAACCAGGTATGTAACGACTGCCAGACTTTTTTCCAATCCTTGTCGGCATTTTTCATCATCTGGCTGAATACCGGATATACATTTTTCTGCGAAAAGATCCGCTCCTGACGCGAGTAATTCTATGGACTGCAGTAAATTATACGCCATCAAAGGAAGCATGGTATTGAGCTCAAAATTACCTGACAGACCGCCGAGAGTAATCGCCGCGTCATTGCCGATAATCTGGGCTGTGACCTGCATCACCGATTCCGGTATGATGGGATTAATCTTACCCGGCATAATGGATGATCCCGGCTGCAAAGAAGGCAAAATGATTTCACCAATTCCGCTTCTCGGGCCAGATCCAAGCCACCGGATATCATTGGCGATTTTGAACATGCCGACGGCAACTGTTTTCAGCACACCGCTCATCTCTACTGAAGCATCCTGTGCCCCCTGGGCTTCAAAATGATTTTCCGCTTCTCGAAAGCTCAGCTTAAGCTCTTCAGAGATTCGTTTAATAACCTTTGAGGCAAATTCAGGGTGGGTATTCATCCCGCTGCCCACTGCTGTGCCGCCCAGGGCGAGTTCGGATATATTTTCTCCGGCCGCGTCAATTCTTTTTATTCCCAGTTCAATTTGTCTGGCATATCCGGAAAACTCATCCCCAAGAGTCATCGGTACAGCATCCTGCAGATGGGTTCTCCCGAGCTTACCGATTTTTTTAAATTCCAACGCTTTCTGAGACAGTGATAATCGAAGCTTTTTCAAAGAAGGAATCAAAAGCCTGTTAATCATGTTCAGAGCTGATACATGGAGTGTTGAGGGAATCACATCATTACTGGACTGACCGAGATTGACATGATCATTGGGGTGCACCGGTATCTTACCGCCTTTCTCCCCGGTAATGAACTCATTAGCCCTTGAGGAGATGACTTCGTTCATATTCATATTGGTAGATGTTCCGGAACCGGTTTGAAATACATCAACCACGAATTGATCGTCAAATTCTCCCTGCATGACCTCATTTGCGGCTTTAATAATCGCGTCACTCAGTCCGGCATCCAAAAGACCCAGTTCGTGATTCGTACGGGCCGCATTTTTTTTAATCAATGCCAATGTATGTATAAACGTGTTCGGCATCTTCAAGCCGCTGTCAATAAAATTACCAACCGCCCGTTTGGTGCTTGCGCCATAATAGGCGTCTTCAGGGACTTCAACCGGTCCCATACTGTCCTTTTCCTGTCTGAATTTTTGATCCATGATTATTCTCTTTTTTTAACCACGTAATAACTTAGGGTTCGCGTAAAAATAAATTCACAAATTTTAAGGGTCGAGGCGCCCAGTCGGCAAGGCGCAAAAGCGCAGAAATATCAAGCATATTTCGAGGTTTTGCAACGCAGCCGAATGGGATGATTCGCCCCTTAAAATGTGAAGTTATTTTTGCGCGAGCCCTTAATCCTTTATATCCAGCCATTTGAATCACCCGGCACGGCCGTCATCACAGGGTTCATCGTCGTCTGTCAACCTGGAGTGTTCTGCAGTGCTGGTGGCCAGGCAAACATCCGAACTCTCGGGTTCTTTTACAGACTTCTTGCCAAGACGGTCAAGCGCCTCAAACACCGCCTGATAATCCGGTTCTTCCGTGACCTCACCAGCCAGTTGCGTGTAAAAGACATGTCCATTTTCATCTACACCAATCACGGCCCTTGCCAGTAATCCCTCAAGGGGTCCCTGGGTCATCCGGAGCCCATAGTCATTCCCGAATTCAAGTTTTTTCATTTCCGATGCAGAAACCATATTGTCCAACCCCTCAGTTCCGCAAAATCTTGAATGGGCAAAGGGCAAATCCCTTGATGCGCAAATGACTACAGCATTATCATATTTATTAATTCCTTCATTAAACGTTCTAACACTCATTGCACATACGGGTGTATCGATACTTGGAAATACATTGATAATGACCCTTTTACCTAAATAATCTTCTAACCGGATTTCTGACAGGTCTGATCCTGTCAAAGTAAAATCAGGCGCTTTTTCACCGATTCCGGGCAGATTGCCTGATGTGTTGATCTCATTTCCTTTAAAATTTATTTTTGCCATTTTCTTTACCCTCCTTGTGATTATTTTTTTAACCGAATTAAATATGATTGTTTCGTAAAAAGTTCAAATTCAAGGCGTGCAAATTTCGTAATCATGAAGCGTACTTATCGGATCCGCCCTGTTAAATCTGTCTTTTTATTTAACAGGGGAGTTGAATGATTGCGAAAAGCAGCACAACGCAGAAGTTGGTCCGCCTACGGCGGATTACGAAACCGTCAAATATAAATTCAATATTCATG
>JAUVGT010000434.1 GCA_030593645.1 Deltaproteobacteria bacterium | reverse complement strand
GTTACATCCTGTACCATAATATAAATATATTTGATCTTGTTATTTTCATCACGTAGCGGTCCCATGGTGCAAGTTTGCTGCATATGCTCAAATTTAGACCCGAGAGCATTGGTCGCTTTAAATTTAAACAGGTGTCCATGCAGCTTCTGTGAAAAGAAGGAAAAATTACCAAAAGCCAATATGGCTTTAAAATTTCGTATGAACCAGGGTGTATTAAGCTCCGGGAAAGTATCAAATATGGGAGTATCGATGATTTTGCCTGCGGAGATCCTGCTGTGTGTTTCCATCCATCGGTTCCACTTGAAGACTTTTTTATCTTGATCAAGTATAACGATTCCGGTGTTGATAGTCTCAAAAATCTGAGAAAAGATCATTCGTAGGACTCCAAAAAGTCGTTAAGTGCTTTTCGCAGCCAGCCGATGGATTCATAATTTGTGAGGATCAACAGCAGGCCGTTAATATCCTTACTCTCAAATTTAAAAACCGTTTTTAATACAATTGCGGCCTGGTTTGGTGTAAATGATTTAATATATTCCTGATAGTCATTAATCGATTCACTGATAACACGGGGGGGTGAGTATGTGGAGAATGTATTGAGGAGTTCGGAAATTTTTCCGACACAGGCACCGATCAGAATATTTCCGATTTCCATCAAAAATTCTTTTTCCAGGATCACCATGGGTTTTGTCATGGACAGATTTTGATCATCATCGGATCGAATGATATATTCCATAAGCTGTCTGGCAGCCCGTATCGGAAGGATGAGTAAGCTTGAACCTCCGAAATCTCCGTGAAATTTCTGATCGATTATACTTGTATCATCATATTTATTAATTGTGGAATCGATATACCCCGGCAGCCCTCCCACATCAATCACCTGGATATGAGGAACACTTAGTTCCACATATATATCTATTACTTCCGCGAGATCTACGGTTGCGTTTCCAAAACCGATATTCATTATTTCCTGCAATATATCCATTTCTTCATCAGAAAATATTTCATTTATTTCAGAATTCATCAGGCTGCTCCGGATATCTTTTTTATTTTCAGTTCAGCGGCTGTCAACGCTTCCTCGATCAGTTTCGTGCGTGCCGGTTTTTTAATGACTGTAAAAGCACCCAGCTCAGTAATGGTTGCAACTGATTTTGGCTGTATATCAGCGGTCATCACAATAATTATTGTGTTTTCATTCAATTCCATAATTTCGGAAGTTGATTTAAAACCGTCTACCACCGGCATTGTGAGATCCATAAACACGATGTCCGGTTTAAATTCCTTGAATTTCACTACACCATCTTTCCCGTCAACTGCTTCTTCAAATACGTACTCCCTGCCCTTGGGCATACTTTTTTTCAGCATTTTACGGGCCACCGCAGAATCATCAATTATTAATATTTTCTTTATCATATACCGCGCCTCATCATAGAAATTCGTACACTTTTACTTTAGATGCCGATTATCACTCTTTCGGTTTCGGATTTAAACTGTGGGCAAAGGAATCACTCCTGAAATAGTAAGCCAATTGTCTTAATTGCAAAATTTGTGCCCCGATTAACAAATCGGTATTAAAATCAGAAATTTATGACAATGAAGGTTTGGCTCAGACAGTGCTTGAAAAATGAAGTTATAAAAACCAATCATCCAATCTCATTTAAATGCTTAATATTGTTCATACTGAACAATATTTTCAGATTGTTAGATATAAATTGCAGGAAAACGGTATTTGATTATCACATAAAAATCATCGGCTTAAAATAGCAGACGACTGTCTCTTCTCCGCGCTTTAAATCTGATCTGACCTGATTTAGATGAAGAATAACGACAATTATTTGACATTTATCCAGGGTTCGCGCAAAAATAACTTTACATTTTATGCATCCCGGATTCAGGCCATCTTTGCCCGATCCTCGACTCCAAAATCCTCGGAATAGCTTGGGTTTTACAGCCTCAGATCGAACAAATCTGACCGAACTCCGAGTGCCTGTAATGTAAACTTATTTTTGCGCGAACCCCCGATGTGATTTTAAAACCGCCTCTAATATGCCTCCGCAAACACTTTATTTGACAGATTATACCCTGCCTCTTCGATATCATTCAAAAAAGTAGGTCTGGTACCGGTGGGTACATGTGTACCCACAATTCGTCCTTCAGTTTCTATGTCAATTTGATTGAATGTAAATATATCTGCAATCACATAATCCCCTTTTTCATCCAGTGCGAGCACTTCTGAAATATGCGAAATCTTCCTGGAACCATCATGGTAACGGGCCGTTTGTACAACCAGATGAATGGCCGAAGACACCTGGGCACGAATCACTTTCAACGGGAGCTCCACACCAGAGAAAAGAGACAGGGTTTCCAGCCTGGAAAGCGTATCAACTGGAGTATTGGCGTGTATGGTCCCCATGGATCCCCCATGCCCCGTGTTCATGGCCTGTAAAAGGTCAAGGGCTTCCCCCCCCCGTATTTCACCGACGATGATCCGGTCCGGCCTTAAACGAAGTGAAGATTTTAGCAGCTCACGTATGGGTACTTCACCTTTACCATTTTTGTCCGGCGGTCTGGATTCCAGTGGCAGTACATGGTCCTGCTGGAGCTGGAGCTCCGCGGAGTCTTCGATGGTTACAATGCGTTCTTCATTTGGAACCAGGGAAGAAATCGCGTTTAAGAGTGACGTCTTGCCCGACCCTGTCCCACCGGAAACAATAATATTCATCTTACCGTAAACACAGGCTTTCAAAAAATCGACCGCGCCCTGTGTAATACTCCCGTATGAAATCAGTTTTTCCATATCGAGTGTTTCAGCGGAAAACTTTCGTATATCAAGGCACAAACCCTTACGGGCGCATGGCGGCAGGATCGCGTGAACACGGGAGCCATCCGGAAGTCTCGCATCCATGGTCGGATTTTCATCGTCAATCCTTCTGTTGACATACTGTGAGATATTATTGATGGCGCTTCTTAACACATCAGCGGATTCAAATTTTGAATCGGTTTTTTCAATTTTCCCTGCCTTTTCGATCCATATCTCTTCCGGACTGTTGACCATGATCTCATTGACTTCGGGATCATCGAGATATTCAATAATCGGCTTAAGAAAACTTCTGACTGTGACTGAAAATTGGTCGCTCATTTGTTTATCCTATTCATATTTGGTGATACGCGCTTTGGCTTTCTGATAATATTCATTTGAAGGCAAACATGTGGCGATAATTTCTTTCCATTTATTCAATGCGCCTTCAGGACTTACACTTTCAAGTACATACCCTTCCTCATAGAGTTTCTTTGCTCTTTTTGAGAGAAGGCTCCGTATCTTCAATGCACCGCTATGACCCGGGTTACCCCTTAGAGCTTTTGAAGTGTTTCTGCCGGCCCCGATAAAATTCCCCTTTGACAAATCGTTTTCCGCC
>JAUVGT010000433.1 GCA_030593645.1 Deltaproteobacteria bacterium | reverse complement strand
CGTTCAGATTACCGGTTGCACCTCCAAATTTCGCAGAAAACGGGATATGTTCAAGAAGATCCAATTGCCTGTTTAACCGGTCAACAAACACATATATTTCCTTTCCCATACTAGTTGGAGAAGCCGGTTGACCGTGAGTACGAGCCAGCATGGATATATTTTTCCATTCAACCGCTTTTTCAGACAATACAGATAAAACATCCTCTAATACGGGCTTAACAACTTCAATCCATGCGTGTTTAAGGGAATACGGCAATGCCGTGTTATTGATATCCTGTGATGTTAATCCAAAATGGATAAATTCCTTATATTCAGACAGGCCGCGTTCATCAAACTTTTCCTTTAGAAAATATTCAACCGCTTTAACATCGTGATTGGTTACCTTTTCAATCTCCTTTACTCTCCGCGCGTCTTCGATTGAAAAAGATCGATATATATCCAGTAAAGATTCATACAATTTGGAATCAAATTGTTTCAATTGAGGCAGCGGCAGTCTGCAAAGTGCGATAAAATATTCCACCTCTACCAGTACTCGATATTTGATCAGGGCTCCTTCTGAAAAATAGTCCCCGAGCTTTTCTGTTCCCCTTCGATAACGTCCATCAACGGGTGAGATTGCTTTTAAAGTTGGAATTTCATTTTTCATTTTTTATCATGCCAGTGTGGTTTTAATCCAGCCGCCCGAATCCCCGGGTATCTGTTTTATTTTTTTGCAGGCCCTTTCCGGGAGGAATATCCGTCCGCATACCATCCGTCCCCCTTTAATTCAAACGTACAGGGAGATATGATCTTTTTTGCTTTTTCATGGCAATTTGGGCATATAATTTCTTTTGTATTCATTCGAACAAGTTTTTCTGTGATTGTACCTTCGGGGCACTCAAATTCGTAAACCGGCAAAATAAAGCCTCCTTTTCTCGACCATCAATTTTTCTATATGAATGCTTGAAATATATACATATTCCCAGCTATGTCAAGGGAACACATGATCTGGTGACAATATCATTTTCTTTGTTGACACCCGTCAATCAATTATCTACTTCATTAATCTTGACGGTTTCGTAAAAAGTTCAAATTCTGCGTTGTGCTGCATTTCGCAATCATTCAACGTACTATAAGTACGCTTCATGATTACGAAATTTGCACGCCTTGAATTTGAACTTTTTACGAAACCGTCACATTCGGACTTTTTACGAGACCATCAATCTTATTAGATAAAAATTTACTCAAATTTCGAGGTATATCATATGCGTCTGCTCCTTGTCGAAGATGATCTTAAAATTGCCACGTTTATTATTAAGGGAATGAAGTCCGCAGGATTTGCTGTGGACCATTCCGTGGATGGTGAAAATGGTCTTCATATGGCGCTGAATGAACCCTATGATGCAGCCATAATTGATATCATGCTGCCTGAAATGGATGGACTGGCACTGATTGAACGTCTCAGAAAGGAAAAAATCAATACACCGGTAATCATATTGAGCGCAAAAAAATCGATTGATGATCGTGTCACAGGGCTTCACACCGGGAGTGATGACTACCTGACCAAGCCTTTTGCCTTTTCTGAGCTGTTAGCACGGGTTCAGGCACTGATACGGAGGGCAAGCGGTGCCACAGAACCCACAAGCTTGACAGTAGGTGATCTTTCAATTAACCTGCTCACGCGTGAAGTGATCAGGGATGAACGCATCATCGAACTTCAGCCTTTAGAATTTTCTCTTCTTGAATATTTGGCGCGGAATACCGGGAAAGTGGTTTCAAAAACAATGATTATGGAACATGTCTGGGACTATCATTTTGACCCCCAGACAAACGTTGTAGAAGCAAGAATCAGCCGATTGCGAGAAAAAATTGACAGGGGTTTCCCATACAAAATGATACATACTGTTCGGGGTGTCGGATATGTCCTTAAGAAAAATTCTTAACCTCAGGAACACACTGGCATTCAGGTTGACGCTATGGTATGCCGGCATTTTTTCTATTTCATCCTGCATTGCCTTTCTGGCCTTCTATCTTTTAATTATCACTGTGATACAGGATCGAACGGATCAGGAGCTTAAAAATCAGGTCAACCAGTTCTCTACAATCCTTGATATAAGAGGAATCAATGCGGTTAAGCGGGTAGCGGTCATCGAGGCACAGGCAGCAGGAGAAAAAAAAATATTTTTCAGGCTTCTTTACCCCACAGGAGAAGTATTTTCTTCCTCCAACATGTCGTACTGGCGGAACATTAAAGTACACAAAATCGCGATTAAACGTTTATTTGAAGGGGAGCTTTATTTTATTGAAACAATTGTTATCCCGGGGCACAAGCATAAGGTCCGCTTGCTTTATGGAATGATCGGTCCAGGTATCATCTTACAGTTAGGCCAGTCCATGGAAAACTATACAAGATTTATCGAAGTATTTCAAAAAATTTTCATTTTCACCATGACCATTTTGATTATTCTGGCCACGGGGGTTGGGTGGTTTATGGCCCGAAGGGCTCTGTCCGGTGTGGAAGCTGTGGCACAAACCGCCCGAAAAATATCCGGGAACGAACTTGAAAAACGTGTCCATGTTAAAGATAAGGGAGATGAAATAGATCAGCTCGCTTTGACATTCAATCAAATGCTGGATCGAATCCAGACCCTGGTTACCGGAACCCGGGAGATGAATGACAGCATCGCCCACGATCTGAGAAGCCCGATCACCAGGATTCGAGGTTTGGCTGAAGTCACTCTTACCACAGGAAAGTCGATGATAGAATATGAGGATATGGCCGCAAGCACTGTAGAAGAATGTGACCACCTACTGGATATGATTAACACCATGCTGGAAATATCTGAAACTGAAGCCGGTGCGACTAAGCTTAAAACCGAAAGAATGGACCTGGCCGAAACAGTCAAAAACGCCTGTGACTTGTTTCAACCGGTCGCAGAAGACAAGAATATCGATTTTATCTGTAAAGTACCGGAAAAACTCACCTATCACGGTCATATTCGGATGATACAGAGGATGATAGCCAACCTGCTTGATAATGCGGTCAAATATACTTTATCCGGAGGCCGGGTGGTTGTTTCGATATATGAAAATCGATCCCGACAGATCACCATTACCGTGAATGATACTGGCATTGGAATTGCGCCCGCTGAAATACCCCATATTTTCAAAAGGTTTTATCGATGTGATCAGAGCCGGTCAAACACCGGCTCAGGTCTTGGTTTAAGTCTGGCCAAAGCCATCGCTCGTGCTCACCATGGAAATATCCATGTAACAAGCTCTCTGGATCAGGGAAGCACCTTTACGCTTGTCCTCCCAGCGGTTTAATCAAAAATCCTTCCCTGTGATTTTTCAACATTGACGGTTTCGTAATCCGCCGTAGGCGGACCAACTTCTGCGTTGTGCTGCATTTCGCAATCATTCAACTCCCCTGTTAAATAAAAAGACAGATTTAACAGGGCGGGTCCGATAAGTACGCTTCATGATTACGAAATTTGCA
>JAUVGT010000159.1 GCA_030593645.1 Deltaproteobacteria bacterium | reverse complement strand
CCATAGAATATCTCCCGATTCGTTAAAGAAAAATGATACTATGAAAAGACTAAATAGATCAAGAGTTAGTTGATTCGCGGGCTTTTTTCTTTCGAGTGATTCGCTCTTGGATGTTTTCAATCAAACATGGCTTTGCTCGCTTCCACCCACACCCACCTGGACAGACAATCCCCTGCCCGGTTACATTGGCCGCAGAGTTGTTCATCTTCTTCCGCGCAATCGGTTATGGCCGTTGTTTCCTCGAGTATCCTGACGATATCACCGATGGTTATTTCACCCGGTGATTTCGCAAGCATGTGACCGCCAAAAGGTCCTCGATGGCTTTCAATAATACCCGCCTTTTTAAGCTTCCGGATCAGCTGCTCAAGATATTTTGCCGATATATTCTGCCTTTTGGCAACATCTCCCAGAGGTACAGGTCCTTTTTTGGCGTATATTGCCAGATCCAGGATTAGCCGTGTTCCATACCTGCTTTTTGTGGTCAATCGCATTCGTACCTCTGGGATTCATCACAATCAACAATCGTACTGATCGTTTTAGTAGCTAATTTATCTATCAAGTCTGATGGTCTCGTAAAAAGTCTGAATTGTAAAACATCCCGATCGATTATTTCCCGGAGTTATTTAAATTCATTTCCGGGAAATCAACTACTCGCGGGTGTTCCGGTCGTTTACGGGGAAGACAGATTTGAAACCAGGATCCTTCCCGCAATTCTGATTCCACAGTAATCGCGCCGCTGTGCTGCGTGATCACACGATGGGCGATAAACAATCCCAGCCCGGTTCCATGGGATCCTTTTGAAGTGAAAAAGAGAGTAAACATTTTCTCCTTTGTTTCCTGATCCATTCCCATCCCATTATCACTGATTTCAAAACATACATAATCCGGTCTTTTTTCACAAACACTAAAATCAACATGGTGCTCTTTTTTACTTCGATCATAAGTGCAGGCATCAACGGCATTTTCAATGAAATTCACCAGGGCGGCTTTTACCCAGTTTGAATCGATGTCCATTTTACCCATAGAAGGCGATATATGCATATTCAGTTCGATATCGTTTTTTTTCGCGATCGGTTCAACTGTGTCTTTAATACTCTCTGCGAGCTGATTAACATCAACCGATTGATATTTTAAAGCCCTTGATTTTGCGTAATAAAGGATCTCCAGAACCATATCCTTTATCTTGTCCGTCATATGCTTGACCTGGTCAAACGCTTTGGTTATTCTTTCATCATCTTTATTCGCGATACCGCTTTCCAGTTGATAAATACCCCCATCAAGGGCAGTCAGCATTCCTTTAACACCGTGAGACATGGAACCCAGCATCAAACCAAGGGATGTCAGGTGGTCCTGGAGCTGACGAATCTGGGTAATATTCGTTGACATCTCAATAACCTGCGTAATTTTTCCAGTCGCATCTTCAATGGGAGCGGTCCAGGTCAATGTATTATAATGCTTGCCGGATTTGGATGTAACAATCTCTTCTGTCTGGTGGGACTCTCCATCTTCAAATGTAGCATCTACCGGGCAATCCGGGCACGGTGATGTACGGTGCTTGTAAATTTCATAACAATAACTGCCGATCTCATTGCCAAAATCTTTTTTAAACATACGATTTGTTGCGGTAAGCCGAAACTCCCTGTCCTGAACGGAGATATAGCATGGTACTTCATCAAATAGCTGCTGATAAAGGTTTTGTGCGTTATGCAAATCACCAAGTTTTCCGGCATATCGATCCAGCTTCTTATTAAGACTGATCCATTCCCGTGCCTGTTTCAGTGATAAATCCAGAAGATGACTATTAATCGGTTTTTGAAGATAGGTCAAAACATCGCTCTGGAGTTCTTCAATAGCTTGATCGTAATAATCATGGTCTGGTGTAATGATGATCTGTGTAGAGGGATTGGAGTTTTTGATCTGTTTAAGAAGGTTAATGACTCTCAACTCCGGTAAAAAGGGATCGGCAAGTATAATATCCGGAATCAAGTTATCAAGAAGAATCAGAATATTTTCAACAGAATCGGCAATAAAAACCTCAAATTGCTGACGCTCCAGGTAAATGCTCAGAGCATCTGCATGGCTTTTATCCCGGTCTATAAGTAATATCTCATCTGCCATTCTGATCCGTTATTTAATTATTTCAAATCAAATGAAACGCCTGGATTCAATTCCGGTTACATAACGAACTAAATTGAATCCTTGACTATTTTCAAAAGCTCATCCCGATTAAATGGCTTTGTAATGCTTGCAACAGCACGGCCAACGGCATGTTCATTTCCTGTCATACCACTAATTACAATCACGGGAATATTTTTCAAATTCTTTTCCAGTGACATTTTTCGATAAAATCGCGGTCCCCACTCACCCGGCAGTTCCAGGTCGAGTGTAATCAAGTCCGGCACCTCTTTCTTGGCAAGCTTCAGTCCTTCTGCCGCGTCCCCCGCTGAAAAAGTCTTGTATCCATTATCCTCAAACAGGGAAACAAGGTAATCCACAACATTGGGGTCATCTTCAATAATAAGTATTTTTTTCTTCATCAAAAACCTCTCTTTTCAAGAATTTGAACGCAGAGAATATCTCAACGATGATATGTCAATATAGAATCTTATTTATTAATACTGATAACCGGGCATCCTGCTCGAACAATGACCTGTTCAATATTACTTCCAAGTCTTGTATCTTCAGGATCCATTTTCCTGGTGTGATGCGCCATGACAATAAGATCCGCGTACTTTTCACGCGCGTATTTCACAATCTCCACGTAAGGTATTCCTTCCCAGACATCAAAGGAACAACTGCTGCTATCCTTTATTTTATTTATATATTTCCCCCTGATCTGGCGAAGAGATTCCCGAATTTTTGATTCAATCTCATCCTGGGTGAGTGCTCTTCCCAGATGAATGCTGCTGATATCCAACGCATGAAAAATATGAAGTTCACAATCAAGGGCTTTCACAAGTTTAAGCGCGAAATTAAACGCGGCATCAGATGCCTTGGAAAAATCTGTACCAAATACCACCTTTGAAAGACCTCCCCAGAAAGATGCCGCCGGCCTGTTCACGACCAGCATCGGACAATTCGATGACTTGGCTACTTTCTGAAGGGTTGATCCAGCGATACCCTTTTTATATACAGACTCTTCCTCATCACCCGTACTGCCGCCCATGATTACGAGATCAGGTTTTAGTTTTCGTATTGCTCTTAGTATTTCACGATACGGGATTCCAACAACAGTATCAATATCGTATTTTTTTACTTTTTCAATCTGCTTTGAATAATACGTTTTGACTTCCTCTTTAACCCAATCCATATAATCATCATCAAGATCTACTTTTTCTCCGGTTTTTACATCCAGTACAACCTGGCTGTAACCACGTGTCGGAATTCCCATGACATGAAAAACACTGATATGTGAGTCATATCGCTGAGCCATATCAAATGCAACACGGGCAGCATGATCACATACCGGGGTGGCTGACGTGGCGAATAGTATCTTTTTAAACATATGTCACCTCATTAACGGGTGCAGCAACAGCTATAACACCCTATTCTTTTGGTTGTAAATGCTCGGGTACCTGAACCATGCTGATGAGTAAAGGTTTGAGAAATGACCATTTAATTCCAATTTTGTACTCCTCCTCCAAATCTCTTATAGCGTCCCAGCAGTTATGACATGGTGCGATCACAAGTTCAGCACCGGTATCAAGCAGCTGATCGCGCTTGGTTATCAATGCTTTATTTCGCTGCGAACGAAAAATACCGATCCCGTTAAATCCTCCGCCCCCTCCGCAGCAGTAATTGTGTTCTTTGTTTGGCGTCATTTCCACAAAGTAACCAGGCTCAACAATATAACTGATTATTTCCCTTGTCGCCGTTTTTAAACCGTGGTTACGTATATAATTGCAGGAATCCTGAAGCGTTACCGGTTGCTTTATTCTCTTTGCGGGATCAATTTTAAGCTTGCCGGTTTTAAGGGCTTCTGCGATCCACTCCACATAATGAATCGATTCCACCGGTGGCTTACCGTCTTTCCTTCCGGCCCAATATGGACCCTCAATGACTGTTGCCCGATGAGCATGTCCACATTCCGTGCCGACCATTCTTTTGGGTTTTAACCTTTCCATTGCGGCATACACGTGTTCCACCTGCATTTTACACGCCGGCCAGTCACCGGCAAACATGGAAAGACTTGTCTGCTCCCAGCCGCTTGACGGTACTGTCCAGTTTTCTCCCGCGAGATGAAACAAGATTGCGGCCTCTGCCAAATCTTCAGGATAGTGTTTGACTTCACGGGCATTAACCGTGTACATAATGTCCGCGCCTTCTTTATCAATCGGAACCGTAAGCCCCGGATAATCTTCTTCGTATTCTTCCACCATCCATTCAAATGTTTCGGTAAAATCCGTATCCGTTACATCCATCTGTGCCCGGTAAACCCGGTGCATTCCTGCCCCGATTTTCAGTTCCCAGGGCACAAACCCCTGAGCGTATAAAAGACCCCGCAGATAGCCGAACATGATGCCCATATCAATCCCATGGGGACAGTACATTCCACAGCGGTTACAGCAGGTGCATTTCGCCCATGCTGTTTCCATGGCCATATGCATGAAATCATTGTCTACTTTTCCCTTCTTTTTTATGATTTCACCTAAAGTAGACTGGATCTTATAGGCCGGCACCTGCTTGGGGTCACAGTCATTAATCAGGTAGAGAAAACAGCTGTTCGCGCACATTCCACAATGCGCGCATATTTCAAGCCATGTCTTCATACGTGATTTACAGGTATTTTTGATTGTATTCCATAGAAGATCGCTGTTCACATCCAGAACTTTCATCTCCTCGTAATACGTTTTTCCACCGGTGTCTTGGAGTAATGTTTTAAGATCTTCTTCAGTATCTATCGGCTTTTTATTGCAAAGTGTTCCTTCAGGCATGGATCATTTCTCCTTCAATATTTATACAAGGTGCCGGAATCATTACACCTCAGGCATAAGTTTCGTAAGAGCTGTCGGTGCTATTCCATAGCCCCACAGCTCAACTCAGCTTTACCAGGCCATCCCTTTACCTTTCGCGCCGCCCCTCTTTATCCCATAGTCCATTCCAAGCTGGGCGCGAGAAGCAAAAAATAATGCGATGTGTGACAGTTTTGTAAACGGTATGGCAATGAGAAGTACTTCACCGCAGAAAATATGAACTGTAAGCCAGAACGTGTAATCCCCGACCTGGTAACGGGCAATTAACCCGGTAATGAATGGAGCTGCGGATAACAATAAAATAAAATAATCATACGCGGTGGTCAGGATACGTACCTCCGGCAAAGCAATTCGTCTGATCACAAAAAGTACGGCACTGACAACTACCGCCCAGGTTAAAATGTCGGCCAGTGTCGGATTGAGAGTAAACAGGGAAAAGCCGATTTTCTCCTTCAAAAACATATTATGGGCAAGTAAAAAAATCGGTACTAACACGGCCCCAATATGAAAACCGAAAAAGATAACAGTCATAAACGGCTGTTTGCGCCAGCCGTAAGTACCAAAGGGAATCAGCCATCTGATAATCGACGAGGCGGCTCCCTTCAATCCCAGTGCCGGGTATTCCTTATAAGCCACACGATCCAGCTGCCAGCTTAATCCTTTAAAGTATAAAACAAACCGGACAAGCAGCCCGATCAGACAGATACCTATAGACAGCCAGAACATATAGCCGGTTAAGAACTCGTACATTGATGCCTCCATTTATTATGGAAAATAATATAATCCTATCGCCAATCGACAATATAAATTAATACGTTCGTTTCTTTTCATCCCTGTCTGTAATAAAACACCAGAAAAGCGGGAGAGCAATGAGTATGCCGGCCATTACAAGATAGGTGATACCTTTTGAATGGGTCATAAAATCCTGTAATGTGTAAAATACTGTATCCATTTATCTTTCCTCTCGTCTTTTTTAAATAAAATGGTTTTAAACCTTAACGTTTATTGGTGTTCCTGATAATCCGGGTGCTTATAAAGAATCGGCATATATGTGGCTATAAATCGATATGCCACCACACCGATTGTAATGATAAAGATTGAAGTCGCGATCTCCATCCAGCTTGGAAAGTATCGTTGAGCGGACGGCAGATTCCAGTTAAACGCGATAACAGATATATTCAGCCGGTTCAATACAATACCAAGTACTGCCACCACAGAAGCCCAGCGTGCTAAAATAAGATTTTTTTCACGGGCTGCCAGCGCGTATAAATAAGCCGGTAACATCACGAAACCAATAATCTCTAATAGATACCATTGACCCCAGGATGTGGCAAGATAATGCCAGTGATTATCGATGGCGATGCCGATCAATTTAATACCCGCGTAACCCATCATAAGAAAAGATGCTGCCTTTGCAAAACCCAGTGCGACACCCGTACTTTCCGCAAGGTGAGTTTCATCCATTTTATGGTGCAAAAAGCGATGCGCCAGGCTACCTTCGAATATCACCATGGACAATCCGGCAAATATACTGGAAATAAAAAAGTAAATCGGAAGATATTCAGAATACCACAGGGGATGAAGTTTGGATGGCGCAATCATGAAAAGTGCGCCCAGGGACGATTGGTGGAGCGTGGAAAGTATCACACCAAAAATCGTAAGCACAAGTGTCATCCGCACGATGAGATTCCGTATTTTTTTAAATCCCAGCCATTCCAGTGCGGCCGGACTGTATTCGACAAACAGAACGGAAATATACAGGAACACACACAATCCTACTTCAAACAATAAAGATGTTGTACCCTGTGAATAAAAAATCGGGTAAGGCAATCGCCAGGGTCTTCCAACATCATAGTTCAGCGCTAGAACAACCATGGCATATCCCAGAAACGCGGTCAGAATAGCAGGTCTTACCGCTGAATGAAACCGTTTCAGTCCGAAAATATAACAGGCTGCGGAGGTTACAAAACCACCTGCCGCCAACGCCACACCACAGAGAAGGTCGAATCCGATCCAGATACCCCATGGGTTGTTATGATCCAGGTTTGTCACCGCTCCAAGCCCCTTTGTAAATCTGAGTATTGTCAAGATCAGACCGACAACAATAATGATACCGCATATAATATTAAACGGTGTAAATATCTTTTTGTCTGTGAGAGTCGTTTCCTCTGACATTTATTTTTCCTCCTTCGGCCCATCAGCGGGAGCGTTCCCATCATCCTCTTTGGCCTGGTCAGCCGCTTCTTTGAGAGCTTTCTTAATTTCCAGGTTTATCGCCGCTTCCTTTTGTTGTTCCATTTTATCTTTTAATTCGGCCAGTTTCTTTTCCATTTCCTCATTTGCGGCTGAAAGGGTTGCGGCGACAGCTTCGTTCTGTTCTTCTTTCGCGATTTTTTCCTTTCTCCTGGAAATGGCATATATCCCGGTGAGAAGTACCGGCCATAATCCAACCACTATTGGAACATCGGAAAGCGGTCCGGCAGTCAGCTGCGGTGCGGAAATATTTCCAAGATCCTCCCGCATCCCGATTTGAGCAAATGAAGTACCGGTAAGATACAGCCAGCCTGTACCACCCATCTCATACTCGCCGTATACATGATCAATATAACGTTTAGGATATTTTTGAATTCTTTGTTTTGCTATCTTTAACAACTGTTTTCTTGTTCCAAAGGTTAGTGCCTCTTTGGGACAGCTTTCCACACATCCGGGGAGCAGCCCCTTTTCCAGCCTCGGCTGGCACATGGTGCATTTCATAATGCGCGGTGAAAAAGCACTGTTATATTCATAGGCCGGGATGTTAAACGGGCAGGCTACCATACAGTATCGGCATCCGACGCAAAGAGACGCGTCATAAACCACAGCCCCTGTCTTATGTTTTTTCAACGCCTTAACAAAGCACGCGGATGCGCAGGCTGGTTCAAGGCAGTGATTGCATTGCTTTTTTACATAAACCGGTGATGTGCCGGAATCATTTGGAAATCGATTGACCACAGTGTACGTTTTATCATCGGTTCGGCGGACATTATCCAGCATTGTAAGATCATCAAAAGGTTTTTCCGGAGCGGGCAGCTGGTTAACCTTATTGCAGGCTTCTTCACATTTCCTGCACCCGATACATCTGGTGATATCATGCAGGACCCCGCCGCTGCCGGGATGACCTTCAAATTGTTTAGTTGTGGCCGCCTGAGTTTTTTGACCGGAAATTGTTGTCGCGCCAATCGCAGCGCCCATCCACCCCAAAAATTTTCTTCGGGTTATACCCATAAGTCCACCTCGATTTTTCGAGACCAAGGGTCTCATTTCCTTATTTATTATTCATATGCAGGTTTTACACCACAAAGGTATAAGTTTCGTAAGACCTGCAAGGCTATTTCATAGCCCCACAGCTCAACTCAGCTTTATGTTCGTTCCTTATGACAACTTTTACAATCGGTTGCAGCCGGTTTTTCAATATTCATTTTCTGATGGCATGTGATGCACTGACCATGATATGCCCCAATCAGACCCGGACGGCCGTCATTTACCGCTTTTGTTGTTTTTCCATGGCATGAGGCACATTTTGGGGGCTGTGTGGATGCCGGGCTGTTATGGTGACATCCTACGCATAACGTTGTATTGTCTCCATGAAAGTAACCCGCCATACGACTATCCTTTATCCTGTCTTCTAGTTTACGGATGATCATACGATGCGGGAATTTAGCCCCTTCATACTTGTCCTTGATACCATCGATGGTAACCTTTTCAGGAATCAAATTGTCGGGTACAGGGGATGGAGACGCCAGTGTGGCGCTTAAAGCCTGTTTAGCCAATACTTCTTTTGTTTCCTTATCAACAGGAAAGGTCATGACTCCTGTAAGATCTACTGAATGACATTTATCACAGGCAGTTTCTTTAAAAGACTTTTCAGCTATCATTTCATGACAGCCTGAACAGTTCAGCGCTTCCTGCTGCTGACGGTGACACCCGGCGCAGCTCTTTGTTAAATCCCTGTCATGCATTGCCTGTTCCAAACGAACATATCCGCCTTCTTCCCTGCCGGTTTCCGTGTGACATTCTCCACAGCGTTTCAGAGTATCATGATGGCATGAACGGCAGTTTACGGCATTTTTTTCATGAGTTTCATGGTTAAATGCCACTGATTTCATATATTTCTTTGCCGCATCCTCTGTTTTGACCGGAAGCAATGTCCAGGCGGCGAGGAGAACCGTGTCCGGCTGATTTCGTTTAAGACGCGGAACATCTTGAACAACCTTAATTTTTTCCTGTTCCGCCTTTTCATGACAGCCGGAACATTTTATCGGTCCAGCTTTTTCTGAAATATCAGTAAGCTGCTGATGACACTTCACGCATGAATTATGGGCAGCGGTTCTGATCGCGCTGACTTCCCGGGTTGCTTCGGTTTTATGGCAGTAATAACAAGTTTCTTCATTTCCTTTTTTATAAAAAGTTTTATCAGAGGCTTTATCGTATTCATGATGACACGCACCGCAGTTTACACCTTCCGTATTATACTTGGATAGAAGATATCCCGAACGTTCATGACGGAAATGAAGTGATTTATCAAAACTGATCGGTACCCAGGTTGATTCGACCTCTGCTTTGCTGTTATGGCATGATCGGCAGTCACCGTTGAGGGGACCGGCAGCCTTGCCGGCTTTATCCTCATCCGTATGGCAGGAGATACAGTTATTATGGTAAACATTCATGTCCGTTTCAGTGCCGGTGTCTTCTGTTCGTTTGAACTTGAAAACATATGTATTATCTTTCTTTATATGGCATTCACCGCAACTTTTACCTTTTAACGCGTCTGAGTGTCGATCATGAAAAAACCGGACCGCCGGCATTTGCTCTCCACCGGGTACAGCCGGAAGATCGATCATAATGATATCCGGCGTAATAATATCAGGTGTCCCTGCTCCGGAAGGCTGGCTTTCACCCCCGGTTCCACTGTTGGCGCTGATCAGTCCTGCGGCTGCTATAAACAGAAAAACGACCAGGATAATTCCTGCTCGTCTTTGAAAGGATACTTTTCTTGTCATGGTCTCATCCTCTGATTGTGTTCAACGAATCCGTCTGTCCATGAAATATTCTATCTATACTAATATAGTAGGAGATATTCCTACCATATTAGTAGGGTTTGTCAAGAAAAAAATCCCATTTGCTTTTAAATTTTTTGGAACATGGATAACTTATTGTTTTTTATGTTTTTATGATGCAAAACCGTGCTGCGGATGTCCGATGGGGTTACCCCTTTCAAAATCACCATGCGGAATTTTGGGGTTGATTTCTTTCCGGAGTTTGGGTTTGTAGGGGCGAATCATCCCATTCGGCTGCGTTACAAAAGGTTGAAATATGCTTGATATTTCTCCGCTTTTGCGCCTTGCCGACTGGGCGCCTCGACCCTTAAAATTTGTGAATTTATTTTTACGCGAACCCTTAAGACGCGATTTCATATTTTACATCAATTTCGATATCATCACGTAACGAATGGTAAACCGAACAGTATTTTTCCTGAGACAGGGCAATGGCCCGTTCAATCTTCTTGGGTGTAATACCTTTTCCTGAAATATGGATCATTAAATGAATGGCTGTATAATATTGCGGAGGTGTTTCTCTCCGGGTACC
>JAUVGT010000381.1 GCA_030593645.1 Deltaproteobacteria bacterium | reverse complement strand
CTCGAAATATGCTTGATATTTCTGCGCTTTTGCGCCTTTCCGACTGGGCGCCTCGACCCTTAAAATTTGTGAAGTTATTTTTACGCGAACCCTAAACGAATCACTTTTCACTGATCACTGGTTATTTCAGCCGGCCTGAATTTTCCCGGCAAGTATTTTTGCCATCAGGGAACCAATACCTTGAGGAGGCATGTTGTTTTTCGGCTGCAGCTTTTCAAGGATCCTGAGAAACGCTCTGGCCGGGGGTGACAGCTGCTGGTCTTTCAGATACGCAATACTTACATCCAGGAAAACCTTATTACCTTTCAACGGGACAGTGGCAAGTTTTTTTTCACGGATTTCAGCGGCCACTCCCTCTTTTACAAGAAAAGAGACCCCTTCTCCCCGGCCCACAAGCTGTTTGATAAATTCAGTATTACTTGTTTCCATTAATATATTCGGTTTATAATCAATTCTGGAAAACATCCTGTCCACGATTCTCCGTGTGCCCGATCCTGTTGTCTTCATAATAAACGGTTCACGGGCCAGTTCTTCAAAAGTGATTGCGCAATTGTTCGACAGATGATGACCGGGAGCCATAATAACAACCATTTCCTCCTGACTGAATGGTGTAAAATAAACATTGGGATTATCTTGAGCCTTTGCAATGATCCCAATTTCGATTTTAAGATCAAGCAGGCTCTGGATCATCTCCAGCGAGCTCCCTTCACTCAAATTGATTTTTACATCAGGATATGTTTCATGGAACGTGGAAATCATTAAAGGCATAAAATAACGCGCATATGTTTTGGTGGTGCCCAGGCGAAGCATACCCCTTTTCAGCTTTTTCATTTCATCAATTACATTCTCAATTTCTGTTTCAAAATCAAAAACAATCGCAGCATATTTATAAAGCGCCTTCCCCTCATCTGTGAGATGAACATTTTTACCCTTTTTCTTAAACAGCTTCAGGTTGCACCACTCTTCGAATGATTTCACCTGGGCCGTAACGGCTGGCTGGGTAATAAAGAGTTCTCTGGCGGCATGGGTAAAATTCAAATGTTTTGCGGCATGAAAAAAGACCCTGAGCTGGTTGAAATTTAGCATGATTTAAAGGTCCTTCGGGATCTGTTTATGATCTGGATTCATAAAAAAATGTAATCATAACTTTTTTTGGCACGTTGGCATATTTCTGAACATATTTAATAATTTGATTTTATAGGTAATTAATATCCATAAATAAAACTTATGAATAACATAAATTTAATTGAATTGACAGAATTTTATAAGTGTTCCATTTAACTCAGTATCATGCGATCCGGTTTTCCTGTTCCTTTGTACAGAACGTGATTTTTTATCAATTGCTTTTAAGAATCACGCTGTTTGCATTTAAACAGCTTAAATCAATAAGGGTTTTCAAAAATATGAACACCCAATTACAAAAGGAGGTTTAGGATGGCTGATCAAAAATTCCCCGATCCACATGAGGTGGAAACCATTCCCGGGACAGAAGGATGGGAAAGAATGTACCCCTACCATTATCAGTTCACAACTGATGACAAAGAAAGAACGGAATACGAAAAAAGCATGTTCTGGTTCAATGATGCCCTGCACTACCCCGAACCCATGTATCCATTTGATATTATATGGGATGAAGCATGGTTTCTCGCCCTGTCCCAGTTTAACACGCGAATTTTTATGGTTCCCCCCGCCCTTGGTGTTGATCATCGTATTATTAATGGAAACGTCTATATCACACCGGTGCCGGTTGCCGATCCTGAGGAAGTTGGTAACAGGGTCCCTCTCTTTATGGAAAGAGCCGGTTATTATTATGAAAACTGGGATAAACTCCATGACCAGTGGGAAAAAAAGATGAAAGAGACGATTCAGAAACTGGAAGATCTGGAAATCCCCGCACTGCCGGATATGGAAGATATTTCTATAGTAAAGGACGGTCTGGGCACATCAAGCGGATACAAACTTCTCAGCAACTATGACGAACTGATCGATCTTGGTATTCTCTGCTGGCAATATCATTTTGAATTTCTCAATCTTGGATACGCGGCCTATGTGACATTTGTCGACTTTTGCACCAAAGCTTTCCCGGATATCCCCCTGCAGCGGATTACACAGATGGTCGGCGGTATCGATGTCATTATGTACCAGCCGGATGAAGAGTTGAAAAAACTGGCCAAACTCGCTCTTGAACTGGGTGTTGAAAGCAAGCTCGAGGGAAAAAAAGACATTGATACAGTGGTTAAAGATCTGGAAGGGTCTGACAGCGGTAAAAAATGGCTCGCAGCATGGGATAAAGCAAAGTATCCCTGGTTTAATGTGTCAACCGGTACGGGCTGGTATCACCATGACGCCAGCTGGAATGATGATCTCAATGTCCCCCTTAACTCTCTTCGCATCTATGTTGAAAAACTTAAAAGTGGAGCATCAATCGACAGACCCCTTGAAAAGATACAGCAAGAGAGAAAACGGATCACCCAGGAGTATAGGGATCTTCTTAAAACCGATGAAGATAAGCAGACGTTTAACCAGCTCCAGGGAACATCCAAACTTGTCTTTCCATATGTTGAAAATCACCTTTTTTATGTGGAGCACTGGTTCCATTCAATCTTCTGGAACAAAATGAGGGAAGTCTCAAAAATCATGCAAGATCATGGATTCATCAAAGATATCGAAGATATCTGGTTCATGAGCCGCCATGAAATCAAGGAAGCCCTTTGGGATCTGGTCACAGCCTGGGCCACCGGGACAAAGGGACGGGGGCCTCTGCACTGGCCAAAAGAAATTGACTGGCGAAAAGGTGTATACCAGAAATTTAAAGAATGGACTCCACCGCCCGCGGTTGGAACACCTCCTGAAACCATCGCAGAGCCTTTTACCATCGTTCTCTGGGGGGTCACCAATGAAAGTATGGCCGCATGGGCGAAACTCAAGGAAATCGGCGACCCCGATAAGGTTACAGAGATGACGGGTTTTGCCGGTTCACCGGGTGTAGTGGAAGGACTAGCCAGGGTTTGCAGGTCCGTCAAGGAGATTGACCAGCTGCAGGAAGGAGAAATCCTCGTTGCCCCTACCACTTCACCGTCATGGGCACCAGTTTTTCAAAAAATAAAGGCCGTTGTTACTGATGTCGGCGGCATTATGTGTCATGCGGCTATTGTATGCCGTGAATACGGCGTTCCGGCTATCGTGGGTACGGGCCAGGCCACAAGCATCATCAAAACCGGTATGAAGATTAAAGTAGATGGCAATACCGGAGAAATCAAGATAGAGAGGTAATGAATGGAAAAGCGTTCCAAATATGTACTCTGGTTCCAGGAATGCGACCTTAAAGCAGTACCGACTGTCGGGGGCAAGAATGCCAGTCTCGGAGAACTCCTGAGTACCGGCATTCCTGTCCCCCCCGGGTTCGCAATTACTACCGAGGCTTATAACAGCTTCCTGGATGAGGGCAAAATCAGAAAAGAAATTCTTTCACTTCTGGAAAATGTTGACCCGGAAAATACTTCAACCGGTGAAAACGCAAGCAAAGCGATTCGTGAACTGATTGAAAAAACACCGATCAATATAGACCTGGAAGATTATATTGGTGAATTTTACAGGCGCCTTTCCAAACAGTGCAACGTGCCGGCCGTGCCGGCTGCGGTGAGATCCAGCGCGACAGCCGAAGATCTCCCCGGGGCAAGCTTCGCGGGCCAGCAGGATACGTTTCTCTGGATCAGGGGGGTGGATGATATTCTTAAGCATGTGAGAAAATGCTGGTCCAGCCTGTTCACGTCAAGGGCGATCGCTTATCGCACCAGAATGGATTTTCCCCACGATAAAGTGGCGATTTCTGTGGGGATACAGAAAATGGTCAACTCATGGACAGCCGGTGTCATGTTTACTCTAAACCCCGCAACAGGAGACGCATCCACGATTGTTATCGATGCCAACTGGGGGTTTGGCGAAAGTGTGGTAAGCGGTGAATGCACGCCTGACAATTTCCTGGTCAATAAAGTGACACTGGAGATTCTAAAAAGAACGATCTCCCCAAAAGAATGCCTGTACACCGCAAATCCAGAAACCCATTCGGTTGAAAAACATGAAATCCCTGAAGAAAGAAGGCAGAACCAGTGTATTATTGATGATGATATCATCGAACTGGCAAGATACGGCAAGCTTATTGAAACGCATTATAAAAAACCCATGGATATAGAATGGGCAATTGACAAAGATTTACCTTCAACAGGCCGTGTAATGATCGTTCAGAGCAGACCGGAAACCGTCTGGAGTGAGAAAAAAGCAGAACCGGTCTATCAGCCAAAGGGATCGGCCCTTGATCATATCGTTGCGGGTCTTGTGGCGGGTAAAAAATTAAAATAACGACCGTGATTTTTTATCCGAAATCTTAACTGAAAATAACCGGATATGTTAATAGAGATCCGGATTAAAAAATAGAAAATGTAAAGATGATGGTCTCGTAAAAAGTCAGAATGTGACGGTTTCGTAAAAAGTTCAAATTCAAGGCGTGCAAATTTTGTAATCATGAAGCGTACTTATCGGACCCGCCCTGTTAAATTTGTCTTTTTATTTAACAGGGGAGTTGAATGATTGCGAAATGCAGCACAACGCAGAAGTTGGACTTTTTACGAAACCGTCAAAGATAATAACGTTTTCAAAGTATTAAAGGAGGTAGAAAAGCTTATGAAAGACAT
>JAUVGT010000061.1 GCA_030593645.1 Deltaproteobacteria bacterium | reverse complement strand
CCGGATCGGCAGCAGCTTAACACAATAAAAACCAATTTGAACGTTCAGCCGATTAAACATGTCGGACTTAATTTAAGTCTTCTATTGGGACGAATATTATGAAAGAACACATCAAAATTGCATGCCCGTTGGATTGTTTTGACGGCTGTTCTTTAATTGCGTCAGTTGTTGACGGGCGCGTGGTCAGTATACGCGGTGACCGGAACCACCCGCTGACCAAAGGTGTATGCTGTAACAAAGGAATGGATATCGCGAAAAGGCAATATCATCCGGAACGAATTGTCTCTCCCCGAAAAAAGACACACGGCAGATGGGAAGATATCTCCTGGGATGACGCACTATATGAAATCACGGAAAAATTAACTGCGATCAAAAATCAATATGGATCTCCCGCGGTCATGCATTTTTCCTACAGCGGATATGGCGGTTTGATTAAATCCGTAGATGAAATGTTTTTTAATTACTTTGGCGGTGTCACCGTTCCGCATGGGAGCCTGTGCCGAAGAGCCGGCTTATCCGCCCAGAACTATGATTTTGGAATGGCAAAATGGCACGACCCGTCAGATATTATCCATTCAAAGACCATTATCATCTGGGGTAAAAATCCTGCTTTTACCAGCATCCACCTGGTCCAATATATTAAACAGGCGAAAAAAAACGGTGCTCAGGTTGTTTTAATCGACCCCCTTACCACTGCAACAGCTAAACTGGCCGATGTTCACATTTCATTAAAACCCGGAACGGATGGTGCCCTGGCGCTCGGCATGGCTTCTGAAATCATGAAAAATAATATGACTGACTCGCATTATATCAAAAAACATGTTCTTGGTTTTCAAAGGTTTAAACATTACGCGAAAGATTTCAATACAGATCGAGTTGAAAATATCACTGGAATTACCAAAGATAACATTCAATGGCTTGCAAAAACATACTCTCAGAACTCACCTTCCTGCATTATTCTGGGATACGGCCTGCAGCGGTACAGAAACGGCGGAAATACCATCCGCGCGATTGACGCGCTCGCCGCTGTTACGGGGAACATTGGAAAAAGCGGTGCCGGTGTAAATTATGGAAACAGGACCCTGTCACGTTATGTTTCAGGAGAACTGGCAAAAAGCTACCCATATGCAGCCAACCGCAGAACGTTTATTGTTTCAAAACTGGGGGAATTTCTTGAAACGGTTAATAATCCCCCTGTAAAATGTATATTTGTGACCCGTGCCAATCCGCTGGTCCAGGTTCCGAACATCAACAGGACATTAAAGGCGTTTCAAACAATCGATTTTAAAATAGTGATCGATATGTTCATGACCGATACGGCAAAATATGCGGATCTGGTGCTTCCGTGCACAAGTATTCTTGAAGAAGAGGACATTATTTTTAATACCATGTTTTCCCCATATATCAATTTTTCAAACAAGGTGCTTGAGGCGCCCGAAGGTGTTTTGAGTGAATATGAATTATTTTCAAAACTGGCAGATTGTTTGGAACTGCGAAACTATCCCCGTATCGGTGCCAAAGAGTATCTAAAAAGAGCCATAGAGCCGTTATCAGAGGCATTCCATGTTTCATATAATGATCTGAAAGATACCAGTTTTTCGATTCCGGAAAATAAAATACCATGGAAAGACGGTCATTTTTTTACACCCAGCGGAAAATATGAATTATTTTCTGAGACCGCCCTCAAGGATGGTCAAAGTCCCATACCGGTTTTTATTGATCCTGAAGGCCAATCAAACGAATTCACCTTAAGATTGCTGACCCCCCACTGGAAAGATAGTCTTCACTCGCAGCATTTCGCTTTTACAGATGAGAGGCCCAAAGTACACATCAGTGAAATCACCATGAAAAACAACCATCTGAAAAACGGTGAACCGGCTAAAGTAAGTTCAAAACAAGGAAACCTTATTGTAACTGTAGAGTGTGATAATAATATAGAGGATAATATCATCATGATTTATCAGGGCTGGTGGCATAAAAGCGGATCCGTTAATGTTTTGACGGATGATTGTCTATCCGATATGGGTGAAATGGCCGCTTATAATGAATGCTTCTGTAAGATTGAAGCCTGTTAAGATAACTGTTAGCCCTTTGCTCCCTGCTCTTTGCGTTGAGAATTATTGCCCTTGCCGCCGGAGGCGGAATCGCCGTATTAAATAATCGGAATTCAGGGTCGGTATCGCAATCGTCTAGTATTACTATCGTAAGGGTGCCCCCTGTAATTTTTAAATGATCTGAACGGGTTAATCAATTATGAAAATAAATCAATGTTTCCTCACCGCTATCTGTTTACTACTTTGTATAGCATCAACAGCATGCGCGATAAATAAACCCCTTGAGCCCGCAGGTTACCGGGATGCGGTAGTGATCGGTCACCTGGATAATCAATCCATAAAAGAATCAAGCGGTCTGGCCGCGTCACGTATTTATGATGATGTGTTATGGACGAGTAATGACAGTAATCATAAACCCATTCTTTACGCGATCGGTACGGATGGATCAAATATTGGCGCGATTACAATTCATAAGGCACGTAACCGGGATTGGGAAGATCTTGCGTCTTTTCGATTAAAAAATATTCCATACCTGCTGATTGCTGATGTTGGAGACAATTTCCTGGACCGTGATAAATACTTTATCTATTTGGTCCGTGAGCCGCAAATCAAAAAATCACATGCTGATAGCATTAATATCGTAAGCTGGTCTTACCGTATCCGCTTTACTTATGAAGACGGCCCCCATAATTGTGAATCTGTGGCGGTCGATACTGTAAACAGGAAAATACTTCTTCTCACAAAGGAAGATCCGCCTGATATTTATGTATTGAATCTTTCAACCCGGTCACCAAAATCTGATCAGGTTGCCTACAGGTTAATCGAAGTCAACACCCTTCCAGGGCTATCATTAAACAAACTGATCAATAACCCCGAATACGGCCCATACCAGCACCTGACCACCTCCATGGATATTTCTTCAAATGGACTCAGAGCAGTGGTTCTGACCTATAAAAACGCGTACCTTTTTAAACGAAATCCCGGTGAAGATTGGGCGGAAGTATTCATCAGACCGCCCTATCTTATTCCGCTTCCTAATCTAAAACAGGCTGAAGCAATCTGCTTTGGCAGTGACGGGAAGACGTTGTTTGTCACATCTGAAAAACTGCCGGCTCCCCTTTTACGAATTAGGGTGAAAAAGTAAAGGTTTTAAGCATTATAAATATTAAATATCGATCTCACCTGATCGCACAGTTCCTGGAACTGCTCGGGATAGAGTGACTGGGATCCATCACACAGCGCTTTTTCCGGTTCATGGTGAACCTCGACCATCAGGCCGTGCGCGTCTACTGCCGCGGCTGCCCGGCTGAGCGGAATCACCTGATCCCGGCGTCCGGCAGCATGGCTTGGATCTATAATAATCGGCAGATGGCTTTCCTTAAGGATGACCGGCACGGCGGATAAATCGAGTGTATTGCGGCTGTGATGAACAAAAGTACGTACCCCCCTTTCACAAAGAATGACCTGTCCGTTACCCCGCTCAAGGATATACTCCGCTGCCATCAGCCATTCATCGATGGTCGCAGCCATCCCGCGTTTAAGCAATATCGGTTTATCCGATCCTCCTGCCCGGCGAAGCAAACTGAAATTCTGCATATTCCTTGTACCGATCTGGATGATATCCGTATACTCTTCAACAAGATCAAACGTGGCGTCGTCCATCACCTCTGTAACAACCGGCATACCGGTGGTTTCTCTTACTTTTGCGAGAATCTTCAATCCTTCTTCACCGAGTCCCTGGAAAGAATAGGGCGAAGTCCTCGGCTTAAAGGCCCCGCCCCTGAATATTGAGGCACCTGCTTTTTTTACATGTTCCGCAATTGTCAGGGCCTGAATTTCGCTTTCCACAGCACAAGGACCCGCGATAATTGTAAGATGACCGTTTCCAATGGACACGTCACCGAGCTTAATAATTGTGTCTTCCATTTTGAATTCTCTGCTTACAAGCTTATACGGCCGTGTGACACGGACAACATCTTTTACACCGGCCAAACCGGAAAACAGTGACCCGTCCACCGGACCTTTGTTGTGAAGGATACCGATGGAAACCCTGTCTCCGCCCGGAATAGGTCTTGCTGTATACCCTTTTTCCTCAATACTGGTTACCACATTATTAATCTCTTCAGGTGTTGCTGTTTTTTCCATCACGATTAGCATGACTGGTTCTCCTGTGTTTTAAAATACTTTTTTCGTTTTTCTGTTAATCCCATTACGCGATACGGTACTTAAGAATAATTTTACCTTTTCAAGATCTTTTCGACCCGGTTCAAACTCTACTCCGCTGCTGACATCAACGGCATCCGGCTTTGCTTCAGATACGGCCAATCCAATATTATCAGGGGTAAGACCGCCGGCAAGAACCACAGGACAACTTCGTTCAAGTGTGGCGGTCTTTGACCAATCCCAAATAAACGCGTTCCCGCCAGGCAGTTTTCCGTCACCCCATTCAACGAGAAAAGCCGAAGGGTGATAATCCTTCGCGTTTTTAAAGGACGGCTGACTCTCTAAAAACAATGCCTTGATTACAGTCACTTTTATTGCCTTTAATTTTTCAACCAGTTCCGGTGTTTCTCTGCCATGGAGCTGAACCGCTGTTAGACCGCAGTATTCAATCTTCCGAATAATATCATCATAAGACTCGTTTACGAATACTCCGACCTTTCGGACATCCGAACCTAAGGCTCTGCAAATTTCCCGCGCCTGTTCTTCAGTTAGATTTCTTGGACTTTTTGGATAGAATACAAACCCGATTGCGTCTACTCCAAGTTCTTCGCAAGCAACCGCCTCACGAATATCCGTAAGCCCGCAAATCTTGACCTGGGGGTTATATACCCGACTGTCCTGACCCATCATGATTCACTCCCCCGCACCAGTGTTTGAATAAATTCGCGAGTATTGGGTGCCCTGACAATACTTTCCCCGATCAAAACGTTATGGATTCCTGACTGTCGGAGGTTTTCAATATCACCCCTTGACTTAATCCCGCTTTCCGCCACACAGACTTGCCCCGGTTCGAGTAATCCTGCCAACCTTATGGAAGTTTCCACATTCGTTTCAAAAGAATTAAGATTACGATTGTTAATACCCACAAGCCGGGCGCCAGCCTTCTGGACCGCTTCTATTTCTTCCCCGGAATGGACTTCCACCAGGGCATCAAGCTTCAATTCATCGCAAAGGCAAAGGTAATCTTTTAACTGATCGGTGCCCAGAATTTTCTTAATCAAAAGAACCGCGTCAGCTCCAATACAAACCGATTCATATATCTGGTACGAAGAAATGATAAAATCCTTCCGCAGCACCGGGAGCGATACTGTTTCCTTTACACGCTTTAAATCTTCAGTACTTCCCCTGAAATAATGCTCATCTGTCAACACCGATATCGCGGATGCTCCCCCCTTCTCGTATTCCCTCGCGTATTCAGCGGGATCAAGATTTCCCCTGATGATACCCCTGGAAGGCGATGCTCTTTTAATTTCTGCGATAATGTTAACTCCCCATTTCCCCGGTTTTGATAACTGTTTAAAAAACCGGGATTCCGAACGGCCCGGACGGTTGTGATCAATATCTTTAAGAAGGCTGTGTTCAGGTCGACGTTTTTTCGCTTCCTGAACTTCTTCTTTCTTGTGTTCAACAATAATTTGCAGAATATCTCCAGCCATTATCCATTTTCCCTGGTAAATTTAACAAGTTCTTCTAATTTCGCCGCTGCCGCTCCATTATCAATGGAAGATTCTGACATCTTAATTCCCTCGCTTAAATCCGGAGCTTTACCTGCCGCCACCAGTGCTGCCGATGTGTTCAAAATGACGACATTCCGGCAGGCTCCTTTTTCTCCGGCAAGGATCCTTTTAGTGATCTCCGTATTTTCCCCGGCGTCCCCACCCCTGAGATCTTCAGGGTTTGCCCTTTCTCCAAAATACTGCTCCGGCATGATATCGTAAGTAGTGATCTGGTTGTCCTTTAGCTCTGACACCCTTGTGGGCGCGCAAACAGAGATTTCATCAAGACCATCATGCCCATGCACAACAAATGCACTTTTTCCGCCCAGTACTTTCAGCGCCTGCGCGAACATCTCTGTAAGTTCCGGCGCGTATACACCCAGAAGCTGGCATGTCGCGCCCGCGGGATTTGTGAGGGGACCGATCATATTAAAAATACTTCGCAAACCGACCTCCTGCCTCGGCTTAGCCGCGAACCGCATCGCGCTGTGATATAATGGGGCAAAAAGAAAACCGATACCGATTTGCGAGATTGCTTCCTCCACTATTTCCGGATCGGTATCCAGCTTTACACCCAAATTTTCCAAAAGATCCGCGCTTCCGCATTTACTCGATACAGACCTGTTCCCGTGTTTAGCCACAGTTAATCCACAACCGGCTGCAACAAAAGCGGTAGTTGTGGAGATATTAAACGTATGCGCCCCGTCCCCTCCGGTTCCGCATGTATCGACTACCGGTGAGGTTGACACCTGGAGTTTCAACGCTTTTCTACGCATGGCCTGTGCCGCCCCCGCGAGTTCTTCAAACGTCTCTCCTTTCGCGGCAAGCCCCGCCATCATCGCGCCGATCTGTGCTTCCGTAGCTTCCCCGGACAAAATCAGGTTTATCATGTCCGACATTTCATTCTGGCTCAAATCATTGCCTTTTATAATCTTGCTTAAATTTTCAGTGAACATCGTGTTTTCTCCTTTAGGTTTCGTTTACAAAATTTCTCAATAACCTTTTTCCCACAGGTGTCATAATCGATTCGGGATGAAACTGGATCCCTTCCACAGAAAATTCCCTGTGCCTGATACCCATGATCTCTCCATCTTCTGATTCTGCTGTTATTTTCAGGCACGACGGCATGCTCTCTCTTTCCACCACGAGAGAATGGTAACGCATCGCCTTAAACGGAGATTTTATACCCTTAAACATTGACTCCCCATCAGCTTCCACGGTAGAAGTCTTCCCATGCATCAGCCTTCTCGCGTGAATCACCTTCCCGCCATAAGCCTCCGCGATTGCCTGATGTCCCAGGCATACACCCAGGATCGGAATATCCCCTGAAAAATGTTTTATAGCGGCAAGGGATACACCAGCGGATTCAGGACGTCCGGGACCCGGAGAGATGACTATTCTATCCGGTTTCATGGTTTTCATTTCAGCCACGGTCACAGTATCGTTTCGAAATACTTTTACTTCCGCTCCGATTTGTCTTAGATGCTGAACAAGGTTATAGGTAAACGAATCATAATTATCGATCAGCAAAATCATCTTTATTCCTCCTTCAGAAATATATTCAATAGTTCCAATGCCTTCTGCAGTGCCATGGCCTTATTGACCGTTTCCTGCCTTTCCCGTTCCGGATCAGAATCCGCCACGATTCCGGCTCCAGCCTGTACTGTAAGTTTCCCATCCTCAGCGCAGGCCGTCCGAATCGTAATCGCCATATCCAGGTTCCCATCGAATGAAACATAGCCGACTGCTCCTCCATATGGTCCCCTGGGACGTTTCTCCAGATCGGCGATGATCTCCATGGCCCTTACTTTTGGCGCCCCCGACAGGGTCCCGGTGGGGAAACTCGCTGCAAGCAGATCCCAGGCATCACAGTCTTCCCGAAGATCACTGTTGATATTTGATACCAGGTGCATGACATGGGAATATCTTTCAACAACCATAAGATCAGTAACCTGAACCGTTCCGGTTTCCGCCACCCTGCCCAGATCATTACGCCCCAGATCCACGAGCATCAGGTGTTCGGCCCGTTCTTTTTCATCCTTAAGAAGTTCGTCCGCCAGAGCCCTGTCTTCCTGTTCGGTTTTCCCCCTGTGCCGGGTACCGGCGATCGGACGGATGGTGGCAATCCGGTTTTCCAGCCGAACCATTGTTTCAGGAGATGAACCCACCAGGGCGGTACCGTTCAGGTTAAGAAAAAAGAGATACGGGGACGGATTGATATACCGTTGTGCGCGGTAAAGCTCCAACAGGTCCGGGGGTACATCACAGGTGAACGGTTGTGAAATCACCGCCTGAATAATATCACCATCCTTTATATACTGTTTTATCTTTGCCACATTCTTTCTAAAGCCTTCTTCGTCAAGATCGGGAGTCAGTTTCAAGTCGACATCGATGGAAAGTTTCTCGCTCTCCGGTAAAGGTTTATTGATTTTCTGAAGCATTAAATGAAGTCGGTCCTCAGCACGTTTATAGCAGGCCGGTGCATCACTGGAGTCTTCAGGAAAAGTTATTGCGACAAGAAAAAGAGTGTTGAATATATTGTCAAAAATAAGCAGCTCATCCGGAATGATAAAATGGGCCAGCGGTTTTTCCGGCGGTAGGTTATTGGGTATCTTTTCAAAAAAGGAAACCATTTCATATGTAATGTAACCGACCATTCCACCCCAGAAGCGCGGCAAACCAGCAATCACCGCAGGGCGGTATTGGCCCATGTACTCCCGCAGAACATCCAGCGGTTTGTTGTTGTGACTGATCCGTTTAGAATTTTTTGGGTTAGAGTCGCTTTGGTTAGAAGTGTTTGGGTCTAAAGAATTGTGATCAGATATTTCCACACAATCGGAAAACACCCGGATATGACTGCGGGCTGAAGCGCCAAGAAAACTATAGCGGCCCCAACGCTCACCCCCTTCCATACTTTCAAAAAGAAAAGCAGGATCTTTTTTATTGTAAATTTTTTTCATCAAAGAAACCGGTGTTTCGGTATCTGCCAGGATTTCAAGGCAGACCGGAACCACATTACTCTTTTCTGCAATCCTGCAAAATTCACCCTGATCTGGAAATTGTTTTAATCGCATCATTCATTGGCCTTTCGTTCGGGTTAAAATTGATGGTTTCCTAAAAAATCAGAACTAGACGGTTTCGTAAAAAGTTCAAATTCAAGGCGTGCAAATTTCGTAATCATGAAGCGTACTTATAGTACGTTGAATGATTGCGAAATGCAGCACAACGCAGAAGTTGGACTTTTTACGAAACCGTCAAAAATAAAAAGGGCCGTGGGAAAACCCACGGCCCTATAATTTGGCGCAAAAAAAAAGACCGTGGGTTTTAGGCTGCCACGGTCTTGAAATTACTTAGTTTTTTATCAAACTGACATTATTCCGCCGGCAAACCATGAAGGTAAGATCTGCCACCACCATCGGGTATTATTGCTTGATAATATTATATTGTTAATCTGTACCATTTTTTCTCCGCTTCACTTTGCCAAAGCAATATCTGATATTATCGATTCTTTGTCAAGAAGTTTTTTGAAATATATTACATCTCTCAATATGATATGTCATATTCTCATTGAATTTTTTTATTAACCCATATACGTTTGTATCAACCGATATGGAAATGAAAAGAAGGAGGAAAAAAATGAACTTAAAAAAACGCATTTTTAAACTTCTATCTGTTACTATTCTTGTTTTATTTTTATTTGAATTCACCTCCTGTGGGAGTATTATATATAAGGAGAGAGTATTCAAAAAACACAGCCGAAGAGTAGATCCCAAAGTGGCAATCATGGATGGAATTCTAATGTTTTTCTTCCTTATACCCGGAGCTGTTGCTTTTGGTGTCGATTTTGCCACAGGTGCCATTTTTCTGCCACATGGTAAAAAAGCCTGGAGCACATTAAACCGTCCCGATGAAATCACAGTCATTAAGGTGGACCCTGAAAAACTAAACAAGGAAATGATTGAGAAAATACTCAGTGAATATACAGGGAAAGAAATCATACTGGATGAACAGAATCTGCAGGTCTTTACCGGCGGTGATATCAAAAAAGGGGATGTTAAAAGGTCATTGGCCGCGATAGGTATAGATAATGTCACTATTTTTTAACATCTGCATACTTTCTGGCGGGTCCCTGAAGGGTTACTAAAATGGCAATAATAATACGATTACATGAAGATATGCCGATCAAGGAATACCCTGTCAATAAACCGTTTTTTAAAATTGGCCGTGATTCGGAAAGCGATATTTTTATTGATGATAGTGTTGTCAGCCAGGAACATGCCGCCATAGAAATCGTTGAAAACAATAAGAAAAAAGGCTCTGAAATCTATTATATCAAGGATCTCGGCAGCACAAACCATACTTATGTGAATGGAAAAAAAGTACGTCGCAAAAAGCTCAAACATAACGACAAGATACGTATCGGGTGGAGTAACTTCAAGTTTGTAATCGAAATGGAACGAAAATCCGAAAAGACAGTTAAGATCCATAAGAGCTGGATTCCGGGGATATATTATACGAAAGAATAGAAAAGATGAACGCTGAACATCGAACGCTTAACGTCCAACGTCGAATAATGATGTCGCTTCACTCCACCAGATTTTACACAAATCTCAAAGTCGTTTGAATCCATTTCTAACGATCAGTAGATCATTCAGCATTCATAAAAAAACAGATAAAGCGAAGGCATTCCACATTCGATGTTCGACGTTGGACGTTCGATGTTCGACGTTCATCTTTTTATAAATAATACGTCTCACCATGTTTAATATCCACCAGCCTGTCCAGAAGCCCCTCTTTTTTAAGCTCCCGGTTGATTTCCATGGGCGGGAAATGGACCGGTTCATCACCCAGCCGAAAAGTACCCCAGTGAACAATCATCAGCTTTTTGGCATTCAGCTCTTTTAATGCCTTCACCGTCTCGGCAGGGTTTATATGACTCTGTGCCATAAACCATCTTGGCTCATAGGCACCCAGGTTAAATATGGCAAGATCGATATCATACTCTTTACCGATATCCTGAAAACCGTCAAAATATGCGGTGTCCCCTGAAACATAAATATGCCTGCCATCGGATGTTTTAATCATATATGAGCCCCACAAGGATCGGTTTGGCCCGGTCACCGGATTTCTCATGGTCCAGTGATTGCAAGGCAACAGGGTAATTTCAATTTTACCGGCGCGATATGTATCATACCAGTCAAGCTGGGTCCGATTTTTGTTCCCCAGTTCCTTAAAAACCTTATGATAACCCAAAGGAGTAATCATATGTGTTTCCTGCCCAAATAACGCAAGGGATTTGGTGTCCAAATGATCATAATGGCCATGGGTCACCAGGACATGATCCGGATGCGGCATCTCTTTTAAATCAAAGGAAATGGGTGAATAATCATCTATAAACCAGAAAAGATCAAAAAGCACTGGATCAATGATCAGGTATTGATCACTGTCCTTTACCATTATGGAAGCATGACGGATATAAGTAACCGAAACCCCGTGATGTTTTCTGACCGGTTTCCAGTCAATCGTGATCGGATTGACCGGCTCATCAGAATAATATTTTTTAAAATGGTTCTTGCTGAACCATTTCCATCGCAAGAGACGTGAGAACCCTCTTTGATGGGGCATACCCAGGGGATTTAAATAGATTCCATCACCATGATGTTCCTTTTTTAATGCGATTTCCCTCAGGCTCACACCATTTAACGGTTTAAAATGTTTCATATTTTCCTTTGAAGCTTCGGCAGGTTTAGTGATAAAAACAAGCGGTAAAAATCGAAGCAGGATCAGACCTTTGAATAAACCCACCAGTTTTCCAAGAAATTTTCTGCGATTCATTTTAACCTCTCGAATAAATATATATGTATATATCAGAAAATATTGGTTTCAAAAACGATTTTCTGTTAAACTCATTAATCGTGTGCTTAGGGCTCGCGCAAAAATAACTTCACATTTTAAGGGGCGAATCATCCCATTCGGCTGCGTTGCAAAAGCTCGAAATATGCTTGATATTTCTGCGCTTTTGCGCCTTGCCGACTGGGTGCCTCGACCCATAAAATTTGTGAATTTATTTTTACGCGAACCCTTAGCTCAATAGATTGAAAAAAGGATTATTGAAATGCTGGATTCTGAACTGCACAAAGCGGTCATGGCGAGAACTAAAGAAATACCTATTGTTGAAACCCTTGAATTTGATATTGTTTCACTTGAAGAAGGGTATTGTGAAATGAATGTTCCTCGAAAGCTTAAATATAATGGTGTTTTTGAATCCTTTCATGGCGGAATTTTAATGACAATCGCCGATAGCGCGGCCTGTTTTGCCATATTAACAAAAACCGGTCCGTACATTCAGCTGACCACTACAGATATGAATATCCGATTCCTTGTACCATGCTTAACCGATGTGACTGCCAAAGCAAAGCTGATTAAGCACGGCCGAACACTGTGTCCGGTTGCCGTGGATCTTTTTGATCAGGGAAATAACCATATCGCAGTTGCACAGGTCAATTATATCCTGTTAAATCATACAAACTGAATACAAACGATAGGAAGTGCGATGAATCAAAAATGTGACACATTAATTACACGTAAGTATTCGACCCGCAATTTATTTTTTTTACTGATCTTTTTCGTATTATTTACCCTGGTATCTATGGAAGGCAACGCCCAAATTTACCGATATCAGGACGAAAACGGTGTCTGGCACTATACAGATGATCCAATCGACCTTCCACAAGAACATGAAAAAATAAAAAACTATTCCGGGAATACGGGTGGAGAACCTGAAAAAAATCTCGCTGAATACCTGGAAAACCACTTCTCAAGTGATACGGACATTGAAAGGGCGACCGGAAAAACAGTTGCAGTCATATCATCAATCGGTTTTGGGTCCGGTTTCTTTATCAGCGATAACGGTTACATCATTACAAATAAACATGTGATCAGGGGTGATCTGAAGCAGAAGGAAAGAACCGACCAGCAAATTGAAGTCATGGAATCAAAATATCAGGCCATTAGCAGGCAGCTTGAAAACGAAGAAGAAGAGCTGAGACTTGCAAAAGAAAGTCTTGAAAGAGAAAAGGAAATTATCGAGGCGCAGCCGGAGTCACCCGCAAAAACGCATAACCTTAAGCAATATGAGTTCTACAAAAAAAAATACGCTATGTGGGAAGAAAATCTGGAATCCAGGAAAACACGACTGGAGGAAGAAAAAAGTGTCATTGACGATCAGGTTCGTGAGCACGATATGAGTTATGTAAACGCGTATTTTTCACAGACCTTTAAAATATTGATCGCGGACAATACCGAACTGAATGCGCATTTTGTGACCGAAAGCAAAAATTATGACCTGGCACTGCTCAAAATAGACGGCTATGTTACACCATATTTTAACTCCCTCCGTTCAACTTCCACGCGGCGAGGCCAGACTGTATACGCGATTGGTAATCCTGCCAAGCTAAGAAATTCAGTGGCCAAAGGAATTGTATCCGGCTTTGAAAATGGCTTCATCAGAACAGATGCCAAGATATATCCCGGTAACAGCGGCGGTCCGCTTGTTACAGAAACCGGTGAAGTCATAGGAATCAATACTTTTAAAAAGCTCACACGGAAATTTGAAGGTCTCGGCTTTGCCATACCCATCGAAGTCGCGTTGAACGAATTCAGAAAAGAGCTTGGGATGTAAATGCGAAATCCAATTTAAGATCTATAATTTTTAACAATTTAGTAGACATCTCTCATATTTTTATTGTATATTGTATATTGTTTATATACTTCCGGGTAACTATACAGCTGATTTTTTACGACATTCTATTCGATGACCAACTTAAAACTCGCTGATATAGATAGTGTCCAATAAAATAGCTCATAAAATCTGTATCAAATTCTCTAAAAAAGCTTTTCCGATCTTAATTTAATGAATCGTTATGCATAAATCCGAAGAGACCACCAGCAGAATTATTTGAAAAGATTAACGGATCAGAGCGTTTCAGTAAAAATCATATGGCTGAGATTTATAACACACAAACCTAAAGGAGGAATATTATGGAAAACGGCGGTGGAATGGGAATAGTTGGATTTTTAATTTGGCTAATACTTGTTGTTTTTTACGTGTATGTGGGATGGAAAATTTTTGTAAAAGCCGGTCAACCCGGTTGGGCAAGCATCGTTCCAATCTATAATATATATGTCCTTCTGCTTATTATTAAGAAACCAATCTGGTGGATAATTATGTTTTTTATCCCACTTATTAGTATTATATTTGCCATTCTTGCATGCCTGGAAATGGCCAAGGTTTTTGGAAAAGAGGCCGGTTTCGGTATCGGCCTATTGTTATTAGGTTTCATATTTGCACCCATTCTCGCATTTGGGGATGCCAAATATCAAGGTTAACAATTGAAATTCAGCTCTCCATTCCCGTTTTGTGTAATTTTATTAACGGGAATGGAGATTTTGAAACCACTTCTAAAGAAAATCCTCGATTGACGCGCGGCTCCAGCTTGCACTCGTTACTTTCCATTCACCGCTTTCTTTTTCAGCCACAAATTCAATCCTGTGCAGGTCGGCATTTATGTTTTTAAGATCATCCGGACTGTTTACCGGCCTTCCCGCGATCGCGGCCGTTACAACGACCTCGGCCTTTGTTTCTATCGGGAACTGAATATCCTTTATCCTTGAAAACACATAGACATCCTTGTTCTGGATAAAATAATACCTTAAAAGCCCGATCACTTCTCTACGCTTTCGACCTTTTTCATCTTTGTATGTCTCAGATATAATATCTCTGAACTCGCTTTTATTTTTCTCTTCAGCAGCCTTTTCAGCACGGACAACGAGCTTTTTAATCTGATCTTCAGGATCGTCCGATGAGCATGAAAAAAACACACACAACAGACCTGCAATGATCATAAATACTGCGATATCACTTTTCACTGTTATCATTATCTGAGACCGGTCTTCTGACGCACTTCATCCATTACTTTATGGGCGATTTCACGACAATTTTTTGCTCCCTGACTCAATATATCATGAACCATATCAGGATTATTTCTTAACTGATCAGCCTTCTCACGAATGGGTTCAAAATGCTCAGTTAGATTCTTCAGTAGTATTTTTTTACAATCCACACAACCGATCGTCCCGGCCCGACACTCTTTTTCGATCTCCCTTACCGTTTCAGGAGGAGTCATTGCCGTATGAAGAGTAAAAATATTACATATATCGGGATTACCCGGATCGGTTTTCCTTTTCCGGTTTTCATCAGTAAATGCCGGTCTTAATCGGTTCCAGATTGTCTCTTCATCTTCAAGCACACCAATATAATTATTCAGGCTTTTTGACATTTTACTCTTACCATCAAGACCCATAATGCGCTTAAATTTTCCAACCTTTGCCTGGGGTTCCGGAAATGTCTCACCAAAAGCCGCGTTAAATTTCCTTGCGACTTCCCGTGAAAATTCAATATGCTGAATCTGATCGTCTCCTACAGGTACCACTTCCGCCTTATAAATCAGGATATCCGCGGCCTGAAGTACCGGGTAACTGAGCAGACCCACATTGATATTTTTTACGTTCTGCTTCGATTTCTCTTTAAACTGGGTCATTCGCTGGAGCTCACCCATGGGTGTCACACAGTTAAAAATCCAGGCCAGTTCCGTATGT
>JAUVGT010000396.1 GCA_030593645.1 Deltaproteobacteria bacterium | reverse complement strand
GCTGGAGGAAATGGGAAAAGATTACGTGATTACCGTCCGGGCCAAAGGCGCGGATAACAAAACCGTGTATATCCGGCATGCCCGGAGAAACGCGCTGCTTCCTGTGATTACCGTAGCGGGCCAGCTGGTTGCGGCCCTTATGGAGGGGAGCATTGCCGTTGAAATTATATTTAACCGTCAGGGAATCGGCTGGTGGCTCGCCCGAAGCGCGATCGCCCTGGATATGCCGGTGCTCATGAGCATGTGCCTGGTGATGGCGATCATCTTTGTGACAACAAATCTGATTGTGGATATCCTTTACGCCTATATTGATCCAAGAATAAGACTAAATTAACAAGTTAAAAATATGATAGAAAACCATCCAAGACTCAAAGAATTTAAATACACATTTATCCGGATTTTCAGAAATCCGACCGCCATACTGGGATTTACCTTATTGTTTGTTTTTATCAGTGTTGCGGTGTTTGCGCCTTATATTGCCCCTCCCAAGAATGAAGACCGTCCCTATATGATGCCCCATTATGGATACTCAATGTCTCCGAAGGCACCGAGTGAAAAAGCAATATTCGGAACCACCGAAGGGCAATACGACATTTTTTATGGCGTGGTCTGGGGAACGCGGACGGCATTTAAAATTGGAATATACATTATCATTATGGCCCTTCTGATCGGCGTGACCCTTGGGACGATTGCGGGATATTACGGGGGGATCGTTGATGAAATCATCATGCGATGTGTGGATGTGGTATTCGCCATCCCCTTCCTTGTGCTGGCCATGGCCATTGTTGTGTCATTCGGGCGAGGGTTGAATGTGATCATTTTTGCGATTGCCCTGATTGCCTGGCGGAGATATCCAAGGGTGATCCGATCGGGGATTTTAAATTTACGTGAAGAAGAATTCATACAGGCCGCAAAAGTCATGGGTGTTCCGGACTGGAAGATTATGATCCGGCACATTATTCCCAACGCGGTGTTTCCGGTTATCGTCATCGCATTTATGGATTGCGGGTCATTTGTACTGATCGCGGCTTTCATGAGTTTTCTCGGATTAGGAGCTCCAAAAGGTTTTGCTGACTGGGGGCAGATGATTGCCCTGGCCAGGAATTATATTGTCGGTCCGCCGGAAGCCCCGCTGAAATACTGGTTTACCATCGTTTATCCCGGGGGGGCCATTATCCTGTTTGTTCTGGCCTGGAACCTGATCGGGGATGCGTTCCGGGACGCGTTTGATCCGAAATTAAGAAGGAAATAATTAATCCCGGCACAAGGCCGCGATAGAAAATAAGTTGTACATACGGAAATTGTAAATGACTGCTATATTAGAAATAAAAGATCTGGTAACCAATTTTTATACTTATGAAGGTGTGGTTAAAGCGTTAAATAAGATCAGTCTCGATATTGAAAAAGGTGTGACGTTCGGCCTGGTCGGAGAGTCCGGCTGCGGTAAAAGCGTGGCGGTTCGATCAATCATGCGGATTATCCAGGCACCGGGAGTTGTGGAAAGCGGGCAGGTTATTTTTCATTCAAACGGAGACTCAACCGATTTACTGAAGCTGTCTGAAGAATCGATGCGGGATCTGCGGGGGAACCAGATTTCAATGATATTCCAGGAACCCAATTCCGCGTTAAATCCGATATTAAGCATCGGGGAGCAGGTATCGGAAAGTTTTTTGTTTCACCAAAAAAAAGATATGTGCGCAAAAGTCCTGGCAAATCTTAATTCTTCTGGGTGTAAAACGTTTGTTCCGTGGAAGCACTATCTTCGTTTCATATATCAAATGGCCGCTAAAAATGATCGCGCGTTTATTTTAAAACTTCTAAGCCGGATACCATTTTTTAAGTGGGACAGACGGGCTAAAAAGGAAGCATTAAATCGTTCCATCGATATTATGGAAAAACTTCACGTGCCGGACGCGGAAAATGTGGCAAGAAATTCTTACCCCCATAATCTTTCCGGGGGGTTGAAACAGAGAATCGTCATTGCCATCGCGCTTGCCTGTAACCCTGAATTATTGATTTCAGATGAGGCAACATCCAACCTTGATGTGACGATCCAGGCGCAGATCCTTGAGCTGTTTAAAGAACTGAAAAAGGAAATCATTTCATCCATTATACTGATCACCCACGATCTGGGTATTGTCGCGGAAACCTGTGAACGTGTGGGTGTGATGTATGCCGGGAACCTTTGTGAAGTGGCGGATGTTGAAATGATTTTCAACAACCCCAAACATCCGTATACAAAAGTATTACTCGATTCGGTTCCCAAGATTTCCCAGGAGGGAAAGCTTCTGAGCATTGAGGGTAATGTACCCAACCTGGTCACCCCGCCTCCGGGCTGCCGTTTTCATCCGCGATGCAGGGATGCCATGGACATATGCAGCCGGGAACTTCCGGCGACCATTGAAATCGAAAAAGGTCATCTGGTGGCCTGTCATCTGTATTTAAATAAATAGAACAGACAAACGGGTTTAAATATACCATATGAAAACACACACATTAACAACATTGATTCAATAGAAATGCAAGCATTATGGAAAAACTTTTAGAGCTTAAAAAATTAAAAAAATATTACCCGATTTTAGGCGGTGTACTCCGAAGACAAATCAATTCTGTTAAAGCGTTGGATGGAATCGATCTTACGATTAATCGTGGTGAATGTCTGGGTCTGGTCGGGGAGTCCGGATGCGGAAAAACAACCACAGGTAAGGCGATTATAAAACTGCATGATCCCACGGAGGGGAACATACTCTATTACAAAGATGGTAATGGAGATAAAAAAGGGGTCGATATTGCTTACATGAAAAGGAGAGCCCTCAAAAAAAAGGGCATTCGAAGTAAACTCCAGATGGTTTTCCAGGACCCGACCACATCCATGAACCCCAGGATGCTGGTGAAAAATGTTATCGCCGAACCCCTCAAGGAACTTGGAAATATGGGGAGTAAAATGCTTCAAGATCGGGTTCTTGAGCTGTTAGGCCTTGTGGGCCTGACCCGGGACCACCTGCTCAGGTATCCCCATGAATTTTCCGGCGGACAGAGACAACGGATCGCTGTGGCCAGGGCGATAGCCACAAATCCGGAGTTTATCGTAATGGATGAGCCGACCTCCGCGCTGGATGTATCTGTTCAGGCACAGATATTGAATTTGCTTGTCGAGCTCCAGGAAAAATACAATCTGACCTATCTTTTTGTCACCCATCATCTCCTTGTGGTAAAATACATCAGCCAGCGGATCGCGGTAATGTATCTTGGAAAGATTGTCGAGGTTTCCGAAACAAAGGAATTTTTTAACAAACCCATCCATCCATATACCCACGCGCTTTTATCCGGAATACCGATTCCGGAAATCGGAATGAAACGGAAACGAATGATACTCACTGGTGATGTACCCAGCCCGATCTCACCCCCGGATGGATGCCGGTTTCATAATCGCTGTCCGTTTGTTGAGGAACGATGCCGAATTGAGGAGCCGCTTCCTGAAGATATTGGAAATCACCATTTAGTGGCGTGCCACCGGAAATATGAAGTTGAAAAACTGTTCGGAGATACTTACGGTAATAGTCATTAAAACGGCTATGCCATCGATAACGAAGCAGGTTTGAATGGTTTTTTACAGACGGGTTTAATTTTATCCGTTAACCACGGAAACACCACAAAAAGAAGCAATGAGTTCTGCGTTTTCCCCAAGGCTTCCGATATTTCCGCTCTTAATGGTTTCTATATTATGTACTTTTTTATTTCTACTAATCAGAGAGAGTTTTAAGAAAAACTGACGGCTGGTGCTGGTCTTCTCGTCCGATTCTCTTTGATCAAATCCTCGTTGAACACTGCTTAACATCACAGATTCAATTTCATCCATGGATAACCGCCTGCGTATAAAAAGAAATATTAAACCGCTGCGCTGTTCGATCGTTTTATTCCCCTTGTCAAAGATCCAGGATTCATGATAGGAGCCGCATAAAAAACAGACTAAGATAATCACAATTGGACCGATGTTTGAACCCGGGCTATTGTAATCGGTTAATAAAAAAACGAGGAAAAAAAGGGCCAGGCCATAGAAAAAAACACGAAACCCCATGCCAAAAGACAAGACCAGTACTTCTTCAGATCGTTTACGTGGAATAAGTTTTAGACTTAACATAACGTTAACCGGTTTCTCCTGTAATTAAATGTTTTGGATCTTCTCCTAATGAAAGATATGATCTAACTTTATGTCTAAAAAGATCGGTTGTTTCGATTCTTGCATTTTTATCTAAAAGAGCATCAAAGAAGATGGTCTCGTAAAAAGTCCGAATGAGACGGTTTCGTAAAAAGTTCAAATTCAAGGCGTGCAAATTTCGTAATCATGAAGCGTACTTATAGTACGTTGAATGATTGCGAAATGCGGCACAACGCAGAAGTTGGACTTTTTA
>JAUVGT010000416.1 GCA_030593645.1 Deltaproteobacteria bacterium | reverse complement strand
AAGCCATTGATGGTTTTGATGATGAGGAAGAAACCGAAGATCAGGAAAAAGACAAACCGGAAAAAAATAAACCGGAAAAAAATAAAAACGATAAACCTTTAAATGCCAACAAAAAGAAAGACGCGTATGAAGGCTGGCCGTCTTACTTAAGTCCGGCAGGTCATATAAAAACGGGTGCATCCTATAACTTTGCCCATAAAAAGCCTGAACCGGGCGAAACAGACTGGCGGGGTCTTTCACGGCTTAAAAATGAATTTATGTTTGAACTCGGCGCAAAGTTTACGGACTCATGGCGGGCCTTTGCCAGTGCAAAGTGTTATTATGATCTTGCATATGCGGCCCAAAGCCGGGACAATTTCACCGAAGAAGTTCTGGACAGCAATGAAAAGGATGCCGTGCTCTGGGAGGCCTGGCTCCAGGGAAGCCTGTTAAAAAACCTGGACATCAAGCTGGGTCGTCAAATTGTCGTCTGGGGAAGATCGGACAATATCCGGGTCACCGACGTCTTAAACCCCCTTGATATGCGCGAACCCGGAATCACCGACATCGAAGATTTAAGGATCCCGATTGCCATGTCAAAACTCGATTATTACATTGGGAAATGGGGGTTGAGCGGAATTGCGATTCATGAGGCCAAATTCAATAATAACCCTGCGTTCGGGAGCGACTTTTATCCCGGATCCACGCGCCCGCCTAAAGAAGACCTCGACCTTGAGGCCACGGAATACGCGGCTTCTTTAACCGGAATCTTCAGCGGATGGGACATATCATTTTACTGGGCCGATCTGTACAATGACATGGCACACCTGGAACCCGTACCGTTTATCCTTTTATCACCGGGCCCGCCCCCTGTGTTCATGCCCGAATACGAACTGAAGCATGCCCGTATCAAGATGTATGGTACAGCCGGAAACATCGTTTTCGGCAGTTGGCTTTTTAAGGCTGACGCCGCCTGCTTTAAGGGGCTGAAATTCGCGAATCTCCCCGATAAAAAATATTCAAGGATTGATATCCTTGGCGGTATTGAGTATAGCGGATTTAAGGAAACCACCATCAGCCTGGAAGCGGTCAACCGTCATATCGATGATTTTGATGAAGCACTTGAAAATCTCCCGGATCAGGCCCGGCAAGATGAGTTTCAATGGGTATTCCGAATATCGCGAAACTGGCTGAATGATACCCTGACCACAACTTTTCTGGCTTCGGTCTATGGCGGAAAAGGTCAGGATGGTTCAATCATGCGATTTTCAGTAGAGTATGATCTGACTGACGCGTTTAAGGTTACCGGGGGCGTCGTCTTTTATAATTCAGGAGATATGCCGCAGTTTCAGAACATTGAAAATAATGACCGGATCTTTTTTGAGATTAAATACAGTTTTTAGAAGGTGTTTTAAAACACCATTAAGGAATTTTTCCAATGCCGGAATTATTTGAAAAAACTTCAATAAACAGCATGGATTTAAAAAACCGTTTTATCCGCTCGGCGACCTGGGAAGGGATGGCGGATGATAAAGGTCATGTTACCCCGAAGCTTGTAACTCTGATGGAAACCCTGGCAGATGGCGGAGTGGGTTTAATGATCACCGGCCACGCGTACGTACAAAAAGTCGGGCAGGCAGGCCCCGGTCAGCTTGGAGCATATGACACCAATCTTATTTCCGGGTTAAAAAAAATGACTGGGGCCGTTCACAAAAAAGGTGCTAAAATTGTCATTCAGCTTGCCCACGCCGGGTTATATGCCGACACAAATCTAACAGAAAAAGCGTGCATAGTACCGTATAGCAAAGAAGACTTAATCAAAGCTCCCTGCCGTGAAATGACTGAAAAGGACATACAGGATACGGTTGAGGCATTTGGCCTTGGTGCGAAACTGGCCCAGAATGCCGGTTTTGACGGGGTTCAAATTCATGCGGCGCATGGATACCTGCTTAGTCAGTTTCTGTCTCCCGGATTTAACCATCGGAATGATTCCTATGGCGGCAGTCTTGAAAACCGCACGAGAATGGTCATTGAAGTACTGCAATCCATTCGCGGCCATGTCGGTAAAACGTATCCGGTTCTGATCAAAATCAACTCGGATGACTATGTTGATGATGGGCTTACACTGGAAAATTCCGTGAAGACTGGAGTTTTACTCGCTGAAAACGGTATTGATGCCATTGAAATCAGCGGCGGCCTCCTGACCGCGCGTAAATTCAGTCCAAGCCGCATGGGTATTAATTCTGAAAAAAAAGAAGCCTATTTCAAGGATGCCGCGCGGGCTTTCAGAAAAAAGTTGAACATCCCCCTGATCCTGGTGGGAGGTATCCGATCGTATGATGTCGCAAATGACCTCGTGAAAAACGGAACCACCGATTACATATCCATGAGCCGCCCGTTTATCAGGGAACCCGGATTAATCAATCGCTGGCTTTCAGGTGATTATGAGAAATCCGGCTGCATATCTGATAACCGGTGTTTCAGGCCGGCGTTTGTTGGTAAGGGGATCACGTGTTTGTCAAAAAAATGATGTAAAAGTGGTTTCAGAACCTTCAAAAGAATTTAGGTGTCTTCTTCACCATAAACCGGATATTCATCACAGAGTCTCTCCACATCCTTCCTGACTCCGAAGAGGGCATCCTCGTTATTCAAATTGGAAAGCACCGTATCGATCAGATCCGCAATCCTGGCCATTTCACTTCTTCCCATACCCCTTGCGGTTACAGCGGAACTCCCGATTCGAATTCCGCTGACCAGCATATTTTTACTGCCCGCGTCGCTGGGGATCACATTCCGGTTCATTATTATCCCTGCGGATTCCAGTGCTTTTTCAGCAGTATCGCCGTCAACACCCCTTCCAGATAGATCCACAAGTACCTGGTGGTTATCGGTTCCGTCCGTTATTAACCGGTAGCCTCTGCTTTCGATTTTAGCCGCAAGTTCTTTCGCGTTTTTTAAAATATTCTTCTGGATTTTAATAAACCGCTCTTCCCCGGCGAGTTTAAAAATTACAGCTTTCGCAGCAATAACATTCACCGGGCTTGTACCCTGACATCCCGGAAAAATAGCGCTGTTGAGACGTTTCTCATATTTCTTTTTTGCCAGGATCACTCCCCCTCTTCCACCCATCATTGTTTTATAACAGGTAAACGTTATAAAATCACAATATGGAACAGGACTCGGAATGATTTTAGCCGCCACAAGGCCCGCGATATGCGCCATATCCGCAAGCAAATACGCCGAAACATCCCTGGCTATTTCAGCGATCCGCCCATAATCGATCAGCCTGGGGTATGAACTGGCCCCGGCGATAATCATGCGCGGTTTTACTTTTTCTGCGAGCATTCTTATTTCTTCATAATCAATACGCTCTGTTTTCCCGTCCACGCTGTAATGGCTGAAATCAAAACACCTGCTGGTCATTGACGCACTGTGACCATGAGAGAGATGGCCTCCAAAAGGAAGCCCCATCGACAGTATTTTGTCACCTGTTTCGAGGACTGAAAAATAAGCGGCGAGATTGGCGGATGTACCGCTGTGGGGCTGAACATTTACATATTCCGCGTTAAACAGTTGCATTGCGCGTTCATTCGCGAGCCTCTCCACCTCATCTGCGTGTACACAGCCCGCATGAAAACGTCTGCCCGGATATCCTTCGATTGTCTTTGTGTTAAATACCGATCCCAATGCCTCCATAATCGATTCAGGACAATGATTCTCTGCGGCAATCAGGTTTAAAGTGTTTTCAATACGCGACTCTTCTGCTTTAATGAGTCCGGCCACTTCAGGATCATCCACTTGAATATGCATATTCGAATATCTCCATTTGACTTATTTATTCTTTCGTGTATGTATTAAATAGATGTGATTTCAAAACCTTCACTCAAGTCCAGAGCGAAAAAATATGAAACCATTTATGATGATTTCGTAAAAAGTTCAAATTCAAGGCGTGCAAATTTCGTAATCATGAAGCGTACTTATCGGACCCGCCCTGTTAAATCTGTCTTTTTATTTAACAGGGGAGTTGAATGATTGCGAAATGCAGCACAACGCAGAAGTTGG
>JAUVGT010000039.1 GCA_030593645.1 Deltaproteobacteria bacterium | reverse complement strand
TTTAAGAAAACTTCAAAAGTTGCCAGGTCGAGTGCGGAAATACTTCAAACATTCGAAAATAACTTATGCAGCATAGCTATCGTCTATTTAATTGCCGGGTTAATAATACATCCACAAAAGCCGGATTTGAATTTATTATCGCAAATAAAAGATGCAATCCTCCTTTTAAAAATGACAAATGGTATCAGCCAAAAAAGTGCAGCGCGATAGAATATAACAGCTGTGTTTATCAGCCGACAGGCTGGAGCAGGCCATACCGATTTGTAGTTATGAGAATACCCAAAGAAAATACAGCAAAGCCAGGCAAGCCGCAACAATGCGAACTCTTTGTGGCCGATAGATATAAGTATCGTATATTCTGTACCAGCTTAAAGAGAAAAGCCCATAAAGTAATCCTGGAATATGATAAAAGAGCGGATGTAGAGAATCTTGTTGGCGAAGCAAAGCGAGAGGGGCTTGATGCGATACCGTCTGCAAGGTTTAAAAATAATTATGCCTTTTTCCAGATTGTAATGCTGGGTTTTAATATCTGGCGATATCTAAAGATAATGGCACATTCCGTACATGATGAGAAGGCCGAGAGTCAGGATCAAATACTAGTAAAGTAAGGTATTCGATTCATGATTCAAGAACTTCAAGTATTATGAGATTTTTAAAATATCTAGATAAAGCGCGAAAAAAGCCGAAACTATGGGCCGAAGGAAGCAACTGGCCCTACCGATTTTCATTAAACAAAAACCAGGCAAGAAGTTTCTTGCACGGAAATAACAGGTTGAAAAAAAGAAATAATTTTGAGAGGAATATGATCATGAACTGCTGCTAATTGAGATTGTGGTCGAATAAACAGGGGCGGAATGCCAATAAAAATATAACCGGTAAATCGAAGAAAAAAATTAGGCAGTCCGTAAAGGTGAGTTATGTGCAAAATTCAGGTAATACATTTTTCCCTACCTTCTGATACTGACTTGGTCCATGCATCTATTGCACAGTTGAAAATAGAAACATCCATTATTTATTTCTACCTGAATCGCACAGTTTTTACTTATTACTGAGATAGTAATCTGGTATCTCGATCGGAGCTTTTGATAACAAAATGAGAATTCTTCTGATTCAGCCCGCACTGGATCCGGACCGGAAATATGGACACAAAATGATGCAGATCATGTTCCGCCCGGCACCTGTTACACTGCCGACAATTGCCGCCTGTACTCCCATTGAACATGAAGTCAAAATCATCGATGACGCCTTTATGAAGATCCCCTTTGATGCCGATGTGGATCTGGTGGGAATCACAGGATCTACACCGTTTTCAACAAGAATGAAGGAAATCAGTGATAAGTTCCGGTCACAAGGTGTTCCGGTTGTTGTAGGCGGTGTTTTCCCCACACTCTGCCCGGAAGAAAGCTGTAGGTTTGCCGATGCAGTGGTTATCGGCGATGCTGAAGACACCTGGCCATTACTACTTAATGATTGTAAAAACGGGAAGCTAAAACCAACTTATCATTCTTCTCGCCCCCCTTTGACAGGGCGTCCGTTTCCCAGGCGGAATTTATTAAAATCTTCAAAATATATACTTCCCTCAGGATTTCAATTCAGCCGTGGATGCGTCCATTCATGCGGATTCTGCAGCCTCAGAATCCAGTATGGATTCAAAGTGAGACTCACACCTATTGACGCAGTTGTGGAAGACATCCGTTCCTGTAAAAAGGCTCTTTTCCGACCTCTTATATTCTGGGACGACAATCTGCTTAATGACAAGCAATATGCAATGGACCTGTTTACGGCAATTAAACCATTAAAAGTAAAATGGGTCGGTCAAAGCACCATCAACATCGCAGACCACCCAGAAGTACTCGGGCTCGCTGCCGAATCCGGCTGCCAGGGACTTTTTGTAGGTATCGAGTCTTTCTCGCAAAACAGTCTGATTGAGACCAATAAAAAATTCAATCACGTGGAAGATTACCGGGAGAAAGTTAAACGGATACACTCATTCGGAATTATGGTTCAAGCGGGAATCGTGTTCGGATTTGATCATGATGGAAAGGATATTTTTGAACGAACTGTGGAAGCTGCTGAAAGGATCAAACTCGATACCGCGGCTTTCAGTATTCTAACACCCTATCCCGGTACCGATCTTTACAACCAGCTTGAGTCCGAGAGACGCATTATTACACATGATCTTTCAAAGTATGATTCAGATAATGTAGTATTTAAACCTAATAGGATGTCGCCAGAAGAATTGCTTGAGGGATGGAAATGGGCCCAGCACCAGTTTTATTCGCCGAAATGCGCATTTAAGCGAATATTCGGAACCAGACCAGGTATTATCAAATACTTCACAAATGCACAGTACATCTGGTTCACACGACTCAGATTCTCGAAAGGACATAATCCATCGAAAGTTAATACCGATGAAAATATCACTCATACAACCCATTCACGCGAACTACAAGATAGTTAGAAAAAGCAATGGAGGTTTCTTTAAGCCGGCACAGCTGACCATGCCTTATATCGCGGCATGTACCCCGCCGGAATTTGATGTTGAGATCTATGATGAAATTGCTGCTCCATTAGACACTGACAAGATAAACGGGGACGTGATTGGAATCACAGCCGTTACGCCTTTTATAAACAGGGCCTATGAGCTTTCCAAGATTTTCCGGGATCGCGGGCAAACCGTAATCCTGGGGGGACCCCATGTGTCTTCACTACCCGGGGAAGCCATAAATTTTGCGGATGCCGTGATAATCGGTGAAGGTGATCTACTGTGGCCGAAGGCACTGCGAGATTGGAAGAATGACCGACTGAAACAGATCTATCGCAATAAAAAACCCCTGCCATTGGAAAAACTTCCCAGACCCCGCTGGGATCTGCTCGATCCAAAAAAATACATTGTACCGCAGGTGGTTCAGGCCAGCCGCGGCTGTCCGTTCTCTTGTGATTTTTGTTCACTTCGCAATATATACCCGACGTTCAGAACCCGACCGGTCCGTGATGTTGTTGAAGAAGTCGAAAAAATACCCAACCGCCACATTGTTTTCTGGGATGACAATATAATCGGAGATCCGCAATGGGCAAAAAAACTGTTTATTGAACTGGCTCCACTCAAAAAACGCTGGTATAGTCAAGCCACAATCACTATGGCCAAGTCCAAAGAGCTGGTCCGGCTTGCGGCTAAAAGCGGGTTAGGTGGTTTGTTTGTGGGTCTTGAAAGTTTTTCATCTAACAGTTTAAAGGGAACCAACAAAGGATTTAACAAGGTTGAACACTATAAAAAGGACATTCGGTTGTTTCGAGATAACGGGATCGCCGTTATCAGCGGGATGGTATTCGGTTTTGATGAAGATACCCTGGATTCCTTTGAAGCCAATCTTCACGGAGCAATTGAAATCGGATTGACAGGAGTTTCATGTAGCATTCTCACACCTTATCCGGGTACACCATTATACAAGCGCATGGAAAAACAGGGAAGACTGATTACCCGGGATTGGTCAAAATATTCTTCAGACGATGTCGTATTTACTCCAAAAAACATGACCCCCCATCAGCTGATCAAGGGCCACAACCATGTGGGAAAACAATTTTATTTATATTCATCCATGATAAAGAGGTATTCCAAAAACCATTTTTTCTATAACCTGAACCCGCGAAAAATGTTAGACAATGCCATTGAATTCTGGGGACTTAACTTATCGAACCATCGTTACTTCAAACTCTTTAATGAGAATACGGATGAAGAAAATCCAATTTTTATTTCTTCCACATTAGATAGATTTTCACAGACATCTGATTAGAAAAGGGAGGTGGGTTTGAAGAGATTGGTGATTAACCCAAGCTATAGCTCAGCAAGCGCATCTTCTGCGATTTTTTGAAAAAAATTCGCACTGCATATTTCAAATGTATCGATTGATTTACGAAGAAAATCCTTTGCCAAAGCGGTTTTTCTCTTCTTCTGTTTGAGTAAACCCATATCCAGATAAGCTTGCCCCAATATCCCGTATGCTTCAATTTCCTCTGCAATCTCTATAGCTCTCGTTAAATACCGCTCAGCTTTTCGTGAAGCAAATGGGAGGTTTTTTAGCAAAAAAGGTATGTTTTTTATAATGACCAGTGTTGGGACTGGTTCATTTTTTAGGACAAATTCAAGATGTAATTTCCCAAGTATATATGATGACAAAGCAATAAAAAATTTCAAATCTTCTTTAACAAATTTTTCATGAGCTCTTTTGACCAGTTTCATTCCGCGTGTCATTTCTCCATTGGAAATCAATGCAGCACCCAAGTGCAAATAGGCGGTATAGTCTACTGCTTCAAGGCCGTGCCCAATTGAAAAATCCAATACTTTTTTAAATATCTCTTCAGCTTTTTCAGTTCTCTTTTCAAGAAGAAGACATATACCCAGCATAACTGAAGCCAGAGAAAAATGAAATGGATCTGCCGAAGTGTCCACCGACAATTGATAGTTTGTGTAAGCGGACAAAAAATCACCTGCTGTCAAATAGCTGTGACCGATGTTAAGGTAGCCGATCGCGATACTCCGGGTGTTCGATTTTTCTTTTCCGAATTCCAGCAAGGCACTGCCTGTCTCTAGCGCATTTTTACAGTCACCTTTTGCCCAGCATGCAAATCCAATACTTGCCATTGTCTGGATATGCAGAAAATGGTCAGATTCTATCATCATGCAGACTTTCAGGGCTATCTCTTTATAACGGTCTACCTCTTCGGGCATACCCAGGAAAGAGCACACACTCGGAAGATAGGCGGCGGCCCAGGCAATCACCCGAATTTCATTATACTTTTCTCCAAGTTTTACTGATTTAATAAGATATCTGTAACTTTCATTTGTTTTCAATCTCAGATGAAGTGCCTGCCCGAGCCACATATAAAATTCGCCCAGTTTTTCATAATCCCCGCTTGATTCGGCCATTTCCTGGTGGGTCCTGAGCAGCCTTTCCATTCCTTTAAAATCACCGCGATGATGAAATATCATGGACCATCGAAGAATAAGATCAAGAATAAATTGATCCTTCTTATCATCCGAAGAATTGATCAGGTAGTTATAAGCCTCCATAAAGTACTTGTGTGCGGCATCGAGAGAATGATGTTCCAAGCTTTTTTCGCCTGATAGGGTAAGGTATAGGATGGTTTCTTTTTCTGATTCGCCATGTTTGTAATGATAGGCCAGTGTTTCATAATACTCACCCAACCTGTCAGCATAATTTTCTTCTAAGACTCTTGCGATACACCTGTGTATTTCACGGCGATCACTTTTTAATAAACCATTGTAAATTGCCTCCTGGGTTAGAATATGTTTAAATATATATATCGGTTCATTATTCAGTAATCTTATGCGGATCAATCCGATTCTCTCCAGGTGCTCCAGATGACTGTCAATAGAACTTTTTTCAGATGTTATTTTTGAAAGAATCTCATGCCTGAAAGTTCTTCCGATCACAGATGCTTCCTGAACGATATGTTTGGTATCACTCCCCAGACGGTCAAGCCTGGCGGATATAATACCCTGGATCGATGCCGGCATGATTATTTCATCTAAAATTCGGACCAATCTCCATTCAGTAATTTCAAATACAAGATTCCCCGATTCAATCAGGGAGTTAATTGCTTCTTCCAGATAAAACGGATTTCTCCCCACGGATTTTTCTATATATTCTTTAAGATCCGATGGAATAGATTCGGTCTTAAGAAGCGACATGACCATCTTTTCTGTCTGCACGGGCAGAAGATCATGAAGCTCAATCTCGTAATGCGGAATATCTGCGGTTTTAAAGTCAGAAAACTGCCCGGCAAACAGGCTAAACGAAGGCCGATAAACACAAAGTAAAAGTGCTGGAGAATCAAACCGGGCCAGAATATAATACAACAGGTTCATTGATGAAGGGTCTGCCCAATGAAGATCTTCAAAACAAAATACTGTTGGAGCTTTTTCAGCAATATGGGAAAATAAGGTAAATACCGCTGTCTTAATATGGGATTTCCAAAACTCAGGATCCATATCCCCGTCATTCGGCTGGTTCATGAAATAGAGCCGGTCAATATAGCGGATCACATCATCGGCTTCATCAATCAGATCCTCTATGTATTGTCTGATGTTTTCTCTGACCTTGTTCGGTGGATCATCTTCCTTGATTTTAAAAAAGCGGTTTAATATATCTATCAGGAGTGAATATGGCATGTTCTGTGAGTATGAATACGCATGTCCCTCAAACCATTGAATATCACCAAGCACCGATGAGTCACGAAACTCTTCCACAAGCCGGCTCTTGCCTGTGCCGGCGTTTCCCTTTAGGGAAAACATACTGCCAGAACCGTCTTTAAGACGTTCAACCGCTTTATTGAGTTCTTCAAGTTCTTCTTCACGCCCGATCAAATCCGCTTTCAGGCCTTGGAAACGTAAGGTCTTTTTCGGATTCTTTTTGGTCGACAGAACTTGATATACAAACTTGAATTCAACCTCGTCTTTTTTTGAAATAAACTCGATTTGTTTATAATTAAAAAAACCGCCGGACCGTACATAGGTATCCGGGTCTACGATGATATTACCAGAATCAGCAAAGGAACAAAGTCTGGAGGCATTTATGATGGTGTTCCCGATAAATCCGTGTGTACCGCTGCTATGATCGGCTTCTCCGGTAACCACAAGACCGGTGCTGATACCCGTGTGCATGGCCAGGGGGTGATTGATCGGGTTCTGGATCTCCGAATTAATCCTCGGTATAACGTCATGGATTTCACGCGCGGCCAGTATGGCCCTAATCGGATCATCCTCATGGGCCTGAGTAGCGCCGAATATGGCCATCACCGCATCACCGATGAACTTTTCGATAAATCCGTCATATTTGTATATGACCCGTGTGATCTCACCAAAAATTCGGCTCATCAGTTCCTTAACATCTTCAGGATCCTGCTTTTTGCTTACGGATGTGTAATCTGACAAGTCGGAAAAAAGAACTGATACGAATTTTCGCTCACCCTTTTTTGATTTATAGACTATAAGGACTTCGGATGTGTGAGGGTAATTTTCGGAAGATTCATTTCTTTCATTACCGGTCTGAACATCTTGTATCAGGAGTGTCCCGCATTTATCACAGTAAATGCTCCTAATAGCGTTTGTTTTCCCGCAGCTCCAGCATATCCTCTTGATCTCAATGCCGCATCCTTCGCAAGATTCGGCTTTATCCCGATTTTCATATTCGCATTCAGGGCATTTCATAACTATTCTGTTATTTAAAATAAAAGAGTATTTAAATCAACAACATATATTAAATATGTATGAAGGTGAGCTGCCAGACATCCTAAATAATAATGGAGGATTATTTAAACCCGTTCAGTCCATTGAAGGACATCATCAAATCAGACGGCTATTTTATTCTTATTCATCCATTTTTAGATGCTTTATCGGCAATCGATTATTTTTATAACTCCAGTATATCCAGAACCATTCATAATGCTTCCGGTTATTGGATGCTGATTATTTTCCAAACGTCGTTATTCTCAAATACTTGATAAAAACGGTTACAAAAAGTCATCTTAATTTTATAAATCGATGATACTTTCTTCAGCCTGACGCCGAAAATTGTCAGCGCCGTTTGATTTAAACGTCTCAACTGCCTTGAAGAGATTTTTTCTAGCAAAGTCTGTTTTATTGCCTTTCAACTTGTATAAAAGCCCCAGTGTTAGCTGTGCCTGACCCAAAACGTCACCTGCACCAATCTCTTCTGCGATACTGATAGAATTTTTAAGATAGTGTTCAGATTTTCGAAATGCAATGGGAGCATTCATAATTATAAAAATTGAATTTCTAATCAAAGTACTCAAATTCAGTTTCTTTTTCCTTGATGCGATTTCAAAAAATACTTTTCCAAAGGTAAAGGATGAAAGAGAAATCAAAAATTTTATTTTATTTTTTATAAAGTATTTTCGGGCGTTTTTCATCATGTTTAAACCCGCCGCCATCTTACCGTTATTAATCATAATCACACCCTGCCACATACTTGCAACAATCCCGAGCGCCTCAAGACCAAACTTTTTACTGAATGTGATCACCTCTTCAAAGTAACCTTCGGCTTCATCGAATCGTTCCTCAACCAAATTGCATACGCCGAGCATCGTCGATGCAAAAGAAAAATGAAGTGGGTCCACTGAATTCTCAGCTGATTTTTTATAGTACTTATATGCGGATGGAAAATCACCAGATATAAGATAACTATGCCCGATGGTGAGATAGCCCAACACGATACCCCTGGTATTTGATTTGTCTTTACCGAATTTAAGAAGTACCGAACCCATTTCATAAGCCCTTTTACAATCACCATTGACCCAGCATACGTATCCGATACCTGCTATTGAATGGATATAAAGAAAATGTTCCGTTTCAAGCCTTTCACATATTCTTAGGGAAATATTTTCAAATTGCTTGGCCTCTTCACGTAAACCCAGGAAGGCGGACACAACAGGAAGATAGGCGGTTGCCCATCCGATGACCTGCAATTCATTGAATTTTTCACCAAGACGGAAAGATTTTAACAGGCAGCCATAACTTTCATTTGTTTTTAGCCTCATTTGAAGCGCCTGACCGAGCCACATGTAAAATTCACCTATTTTTTCATTATCATTAAGGGATTCAGCCATTGATAAATGGGATTTAAACAAATTCTCCATTCCCCTAAAATCACCACGATGATGAAAAATCATTGCCCATCGATATATCAGATCAAGGAGTTTCTCCCTTTTCCCAGTTATATTATTCGGATAATTTTTTATCGCGATATACGCTTCCTTAAAATACTGGTGTGCAGAGTCCAGAGCGAAAAGTTGAAGATTTTTCTCCCCTGACTTAATCGTGTATTTTATGCTTTTTTCCTTAAATCCTCCTGCATTGAAATGAAAGGCCAGGGTTTCATAAAATTCACTGAGCCGGTCTTCAAACTGGATTTCTAGTACTTTTGCAATACGTCCGTGTATTTCACTCCGGTCCCTTCTGAGAAGCCCCTTATATATAGCTTCCTGGGTCAGAACATGTTTAAATATGTACTCCGGTTCATGATTCAATGTCCTTTTCCGGATCATGTCAATCCTCTCCAGTTGTTCCAGATGACGGCCAACAGAACCTGGTACAGAGGTTATTTTTGAGAGAATTTCATCCCTGAACGTCCTGCCGATTACAGACGCTTCCTGCGCGATACGTTTGGTATCAACCCCCAGGCGATCAAGCCTGGCGGATATAATCCCCTGGATTGATGCCGGCATGATTGTTTCATCTAAAACCCGAATCAATTTCCATTCTTTATTTTCAAATACAAGACTCCCCGATTCAATCAGAGAGTTAATGGCTTCTTCCAGGTAAAACGGATTTCTCCCCACGGATTTTTTGATATATTCTTTCAAATCCGATGGAATAGATTCGGTCTTAAGAAGCGACATGACCATCTTTTCTGTCTGGATGGGCGGAAGATCATGGAGTTCGGTCCCGTAATACGGAATCTCTGCGGCTTTAAAGTCAGAATACTGACCGCTAAACAGGCTGAATGAAGGCCGGTATACACAAAGAAAAAGTGCGGGATAATTAAACCGGGTCAGAATATAATGCAAAAGATCCATTGATGAAGGATCCGCCCAGTGAAGATCCTCAAAACAGAATACGGTCGGGGCTTTTTCTGCGATATGGGAAAATAGGGTAAATACAGCTTTCTTAATATGAGACTGCCAGAACTCAGGATCCATATCCTCGCTTTCGGGCTGATTCAGAGAATAAAGATGGATAATATACCGGGTTACACTATCGATCTCACCAATTAAATTCCCGATGTTCTGCCTGATGTTTTTCCTGACCTTGTCCGGCGGATCATCTTCCCTGATTTTAAAAAAGCGGTTTAATATATCGATCAGAAGTGAATAAGGCATGTTCTGTGAATACGAATACGCGTGCCCTTCGAACCATTGAATATTTGCAGGCATCTGTGAATCCCGGAACTCTTCCACCAGCCGGCTCTTCCCTGTTCCCGCGTCACCATTTACTGTAAATATACCGCCATGACCGGCAACAAGACGCTCAACCGCCCTGTCGAGTTCCTCAACCTCTGCTTCACGTCCGATCAAGTCGGCTTTCAGGCCCTTAAAACGAAAATTCTTTTTCGGATTCTTTTTGGACGACAACACTTGATATACAAACCTGAATTCGGCCTCGCCTTTTTTTGAATTAAACTCGACTTGTTTATAATTAAAAAAACCGACGGACCGTACATGGGTATCCGGGTCAACGACGATATCACCTGAATCAGCAAATGAGCAGAGTCTTGAGGCATTAATGATGGTGTTCCCGATAAACCCGTGAGTACCGCTGCTCTGGTCGGTTTCACCGGTAACCACAAGACCGGTACTGATACCCGTGTGCATGGCCAGGGGCTGATTGATCCGATTTTTGATCTCTGAACTGATCTGCGGTATAACATCATGGATTTCACGCGCGGCCAGTATGGCCCTGATCGGATCGTCCTCATGAGCCGTAGTACCCCCGAATATGGCCATCACCGCATCACCGATGAACTTTTCGATAAAACCGTCATATTTGTGTATCACCCGTGTGATCTCACCAAAAACCCGGCTCATCAGTTCCTTAACATCTTCAGGATCCTGTTTTTTACTTACGGATGTGTAATCTGACAGATCGGAAAAAAGAACCGATACGAATTTCCGCTCTCCTTTTTTTGATTTATAAACGGAAAAAACTGCTGGAGACTCGAACGAATTTTCGGAGGATTCACTCGAATGGTCTTTATTATCAGCGTCCTGAACACCGGTTTTCAGATATGTTCCGCACTTATCACAGAATAAATTACTGCCATCATTTACAGAACTGCAATTTTGGCAAATCCGGCTCAGTTCTCCACCGCACCTGTTACAAAAATTTGCCCTGACTCTATTTTCGGTCCCGCATTCTGGACATATCATAACTGATTACCGAGGAATTTAGTAGAAATGTATTAAATACTGATTTGAGATAGGTTCCATTAGTATGGTTGCATGGTATCAAAAATATTGCAAAAAATCAATATTCGATTCATTACCGGCCACCCGGTCACACCTGGAATATCGACCCTGGCAACGCAATTTCTTGACAAATCTGCTTTAAATTTCATAGGTTAAATTGTTCGGGATCTTTATTATTAATTTTTTATCACGAACGGTAATCATGTTTCAATAGGAGGATAAAGATGAAAGATGTAGTCATTGTTTCAGCCTGCCGCACCGCGATCGGTGCTTTTGGCGGGACACTGAAAAATAGTAACGGAGCCCTTATCGCCAGTGTTACAATGCAGGAAGCCATTACACGTGCCGGTATTGATCCCGGCAGCATTGACGATGTACGCTACGGCTGCTGCATTGAACCTGTGGACGCGCTCAACGTAACACGGGTGGCAGCCCTTCTCGCCGGTATCCCGGAAGCGGTTACCGCCGTGACCATTAACAGGGTTTGTATTTCCGGTATGGAAGCGGTGATTTCCGGTATGGCTATGATCCAGGCGGGTATGGCCGACATCATACTCGCGGGTGGAGTCGAACATATGTCCGGTGTCCCTTATTCAGTTCCCAATGCTCGCTGGGGATGCCGTCTCCAGGACCAGGTTTTTGTCGACTCCATGATCCATGCCCTTCATTGCGGATCCCATATCATTCCCCACCCTGAAGACGGACCGGTGGACGCGGATCAACCCCCGTTAAGTTATTTCAAAGGTAAACCTTATATCATGGGACTTACCGGGGAATTCGTCGCCCAGCATTTGAACATCTCAAGAGAGGAGATGGATGAAGTGGCCCTTCGAAGCCAAAATAACGCTGAGAGAGCCACAAAAGACGGGTCCTTTGCTGATGAAATCATTCGGATGGAAATCCCGGTTAAGAAAAAACAACCGATAATCTTTGATAAAGATGAACATTTCAGGCCCGGAATAACCATGGAACAATTAAAAAAACTCCCCCCCGTTTTTATCCCGAAAACTGGCACGGTCACAGCTGGAAATTCCAGCGGTATCAACGACGGGTCAGCCGGCATGATTATCATGTCCGAAGAAAAAGCAAAAGAGCTGAATTTAAAACCGCTTGCAAAAATAAAAGCCGTGGGAAGAGGTGGGTGCCATCCTTCTATCATGGGACTTTCCCCTGTACCGGCCGTAAACGATCTTTCGAATCGAAGCGGCCTGAAAATAGAAGACTTTGAGCTGGTTGAAGTCAATGAAGCGTTTGCCTCACAGTATATCGGGTGTGAACGCGAACTCAACCTGAACAGAGAAATAACGAATATCAACGGATCAGGCATCGGTCTGGGGCACCCGGTGGGCGCTACCGGCGCAAGGATAATGGTTACTCTGATCCATTCCATGAGAAAAAAAGGAAAAACTCTTGGACTGGCTACATTATGCGGTGGAGGCGGGGTGGCCATGGCCTGTGCCCTGGAAATAATGTAGAAATGATTTCAAAACTATTGGGTGTAGGGGCTCATTCTAAATCTTCCCTTAGGGTTCGCGTAAAATGGCGCTGAAACCACTTCAGGATGATATAATAAAAATCACAAAAAACACTATCATACAAAGGAAGTAAAATTGAATCCAAATCCACTGATCTGGGCGGAAGTTGATCTGGGTGCCATTGCGCATAATGTACGTGAATTAAGGCGTATTACCAGTCCTGCATCAAAATTGTTGATCGCGGTAAAGGCAAATGCATACGGGCACGGAATCATCGAAATTGCCAGATGCGGTTTGGAAAATGGTGCCGATGCACTGGGTGTTGCCCGAATTGATGAAGGTATCGCTTTGCGAAAAGCCGGGATTGCCTCTTCAATTCTTATTTTCGGCTATACCACACCGGACAGGACTCAGGATCTGGTAAAGTATCATTTTACGCAAACATTATATTCCCTTGAAACAGCCCGGGCGATGTCATCACAATTCTCCGGACCCGATGATTATTTAAGCATCCATATAAAAGTAGACACCGGTATGGGGAGACTGGGACTGCTTCATGATCATTTCAGAAATGCTCCATCCGGAATAAACACTGATGTCAGCTCAGTAGAAGATATCAAAACAATCGCGGATCTCCCCGGATTAAATCTGGAAGGGTTATTCACCCATTTCGCCGCTTCAGACAGCGCCAACAAATCCTATACTAAAAAGCAGTTTAACCGGTTTACAGATCTGCTGGACCGGCTTGGGCAGGCCGGAATAAAAACTCCGATACGACATGCGGCCAATAGCGGTGCCATCATCGACATGCCGGGCACCCATCTGGATATGGTTCGGGCGGGGATATCAGTTTACGGTCTTTACCCGTCAAATGAGGTCAATCAAAATCATATAAAACTCAAACCGGCCATGTCCCTCAAATCCAGGATCGTGCATCTGAAAAAAGTACCCAAAGGTTTTAAAATCAGTTATGGAATGACTTATAAAACAGATAAACCAACCACCATTGCCACCATTCCTGCAGGTTATGCGGACGGTTTCAGCCGCCGGATGTCTTCCAGGGGTCATATGCTGGTTCATGGACAAAAAGCGCCCATCATTGGGAGGGTATGCATGGACCTGACCATGCTGGATGTGGGTCATATATCAAATGTGAAAATAGAAGATGAAGTGGTCATATTCGGTATCCAGGGAAACGCTGTGATAACCGTAGATGAAATTGCGTCATCTCTGAACACCATCAATTATGAAATTGTGTCATCCATAACCGATCGGGTGCCCAGGGTATATCTAAGATAATCAGTTGCGAAGCGAACCCTGGTTCTTATTTAAACAATTTATTAAATATTTCCTGTTCAAGTTCGTGAGATGGTGTCCATACAAATTCATCCTTGAACCTTTTCTGTGCAAATTTGTTACTTGCGTGAATAATATTTTCCGGCGTTCCAGGTAGTTGGATAGACGGTACCATACCCATGGCGACTTGTAGTTCTTTGTCAATAAAATCTTGTTCAACTTTTCCTTCTGAATCAACTTGCAGATAACGATAAATAGCCCGTGCTATAGAAACTGGTTTTCTATTTTCGAGTTCTAATATAATCTCTGCATAACGAATCCGAGAGTTCTTATATTCCAAAAGTAATTCTTTTGGATGCCTGTCTCGAATCCTTTCAAACCGAGTTAGCGGGATTCGTATAATTTTATCATCGTCGTCAATAAAATATATTCGGAGACTCAAACCCATAGGACCCCCCTCTGATAAGTTTTAAAAATGCTGTGAAAGCATGTTAGCGGTTATATAAGGTTTTGTAAAGTATCAGATTATTTTGAAACCACTTCTCGATTATTGCCTGATCTTCCACACATGAATAATGCTTTTTTCCCCATCAGCCTGTTTTTCAATAATATAGAGCAATCCATTGGCGCGGTCAAAACAGGAAGAACCCACATAATCCTGTTTATATCGTATGAGATGTTTTTTATATTTTTTTGGATGATACGGATCAAACAGGTATTGGTCCAGTTTCATTACCGCGTAAGGCTGCGGCTCCCAGGTCCGTTTTTTACCTTTTACCACATCCGCGATATCATCCGGATTGTAAAAAATAATTTGCGCCTGATACCGCTGGGCCCAAAACCCCCGGTTATCATAAGGCCACTCCGGTGACTGGGGGCATGGAGGCGTATCCTCTTCATAGCAGTCATGTTCGTGAATCACACCATTGGCATATCCGTACCAGGTTTTTCCCAATGCCTTTGTGCCCACGAATATCAGCGCCTCTTTCTCCCCGGCGGTCAGCCAGGCCCCACCGTACCAGTGATCCGCATCTGAATATCCCTGGATCGATTGATATTTCTTACTCGATATTTCCGGTACACCGGGAACCTGCTTCCCATATAATAAAAGAGGAAGCACTGATTTAATGGCAGTATTCGGAGCCGGAGGTTTCCCTTTGGATGAAGGTTTGTACGCGAACAGTCCAGGCCCCCTGCCGGACCATAACCCTTCCCTGGCCCTTCCCGTGGCCAGAAAATATCCGGGTAGATTTTTATCAGCCCATGACCTGGGAATCTCAAAGATATAATCATTGGTCACATAATTACTATATCGATTGATATGCCAGGGACCTTTGGGTCGAGGATTTGACAGATTCAATTCACACCACCCATGGGATGCTTCAAAGGCTTGAATATGCTGGGCCCAGCAAAAATGAAGCTTACCCGATTTTTGAGCACCCCGGGCCGGAAGGTATTCCAGTCCCACCCTCGGAAGTGTCAATCCCTGGAAATCGCCAAACAACCCGCCCCGGATGTCCTTAAATTTCTGCAGTGTTTTTGCCGTATTCAGTTTTCTCAAATTTTTACTCCGGGATATTCTGGGTTCAGGAATGCTGATTTCGGATACATACTGGCACACAGCATCATTTCCGGTGGCAAAAATAGAGCCGGGATATTGATCCTTTTTCCCTTTTGGATCACCCTTTGGATAAAAAGTCATGGCATGGCCGCTGTATTCCCAGGTGCATTCACCGGCCACATCCGGCAAACGAAATGCCCCGCGGTATTCAAGATCTTCGGGTTTAATTAGTTTATTGCCCGCAGTTGCAACCAGTGGGCTGATAACGATTATGATAACAGTCAGAAAAATTACCTTGATGCTTTTTTTCTTATAGTAGAAACATGGCCTGGTTTTCATAGGTATTTATTCCTTTTATCATTTATCGGAATTCGTGATCGATACATTATGATTATAAGATGTTAGTACATAGACCCTGGGTATGTTCACAGATATAGGTTATGCAAGGCTATGCCCGCACAAGATTGCCCCTATATTTTATTAGCTATTAGATACATTTTTTATTTCGTGTGTTTCGTGGTTAAAAAATAATCGAAATTCGACGTTTATCTTTTTTTGCTCTCTATCATCTGCACCATCATCTCCGCTGCTCTTTGGGCAAAAGGAAGATCATTGATATGACAATCTTCTTTCAATACTGGAATGATCATAGCTAAGTTCTGTTCGAACGTTTTGATAAATAAGTCGTTCATATCCGGATCATACAGGGGCTCGTCAACATGGTCGGCGACTGACCAGCCACGCATGGGGATTAATACCTTCACCATCTCACCCGCGGGATTCAGCTTGTCTGATAATTGCCGGGCAATGGTTTGTGTTTCCATTTCATTTAACCGGATCGCGGATCTAAAATCATAGAAAAATATCTTACGCTCTTTGAATTGATCCGGGATGCTGTGCCGGTCAAACTCCAGTACCGCGCAGTCCAGCCCGCCGGGAACTACGAGCCGGGGGATTGTTTTACCGGAGATCGGCTCAAAGCGGTGCGGGCCGATATCCCCGCAATAACCGTTCATGAGATGATCCGCCAGCTCATGGGCTGCCAGATCCAATATGCCGTCAAAATATCCTTCTTCCGCCAGTTCCTCCATGGCCGTTCCGCCTGTACCATTGGCATGAAAGGTCACGACTTCATATCCTTTGTCTTCCAAAATACTTCTAATCTGTTCCGCTGCCTGCGTAATGAATCCGAAAAAAGACAGGGCAATGCGCCGTTGTTCCCTGCCAAATGTCCAATCGCTCCGGGCCATGGCACAAACGGCTACCGCGGCTTTATCCAGCATACCCCCTAAAATACTATTGATGCCCAAAATATCGGAAACGCTATGCATCATGGTAATATCCCTGGTTCCCACCACCCTCGACATATTTCTGGAGGCTACAGTAGAAAGCATGACTTTGGGAACGCCCAGGGGCAGCACCCGCATGATACCGGCGCAAAGATGTGTACCGGATCCGCCCCCGGCCGACACAATACCGTAAATTTCACCCCGATCATGAAGCGTTTTAACCACACCTCTTGCTTCGTCCAACATGGCTTGAATCATTTCATCACGATCCCGGTTTTCTGTTAAAATACCTTTATCACGCAGGACAGTAAAAAGATCGAGATCCACATCACAGGGCGCCGGGTTTTTAGTACCCACATTAATCGTAAGAGCGTGAAGGCCCTGTTTTTCAATACGCGCCTTAATAAAAAGGTGTTCTTCCCCTTTGGTATCGTATGTACCAAGTACTGCGATTGAAGATATTTTCACCATGCGGTGACCTTTCTATCTGAAATGACGGTCATTTGTATAACATTTCTTAGATGACTCGACAATTGTCCATTCTATGCTTCGCTGAATTTCGAACTATAGTAAACCGTTCCACTAACACCCTTGAGAGAGTTGGACTTTATTTCTTTAACCATGAATGCTTCTGCGGGGCAATCATATTCACATTGAATACCAAATTGATCAGCCTGAACAAAACCGAATTTCGGGTAATAATCAGGATGGCCCAGGACAACAACTATCCAATAATCTCGTTCGGTGAGAATTTCCAATCCTTTTTCAATTAATTTTGATTCATACGCCTTTCGCTGATATTCCGGTAAAACAGCCATCGGACCAAGACCGATCGCCTTGTGGGACTCAGTTTCTGAAATAATTTTTACCTCACTGAAGGCAATGTTTCTGAGGCTTTTAAAGCCTGATACAAGAACAAAGCCGGCTTTTCATCATAAGCGTATATAGTGCCCATAAATCAGGTAACATCATAACCTCCGGGTATTGGTTTTTGCGTGAGTATCCCGGCATAATTTAATCTTATCGTATTCCATACACCAAATGACTCATAATTACAATTGCGACAAATAACATAAATATTATATGGTTATGATGGTGGAATGATTAATATGTTGACAAATTTCACCTGTTTGATTTAATAAAGTTATATCTAATTGTTACATTCGTTTTTTAAAATCAATGATGTGTAACTGAAATTACAGACCGTTCCTTCAAATTGTTATGTTACTATTATCCGGTTGACTAACAGCTCTCCATTCAAATTGCTAAGAGTGACGTAAAAAATCTCTATTCAGACTTCTGAATCGCCAACTCATTTTGTTTTGCATTATCCTACAGTTACTCTTGATGGTCTCGTAAAAAGTCCGAATTAGACGGTTTCGTAAAGAGTTCAAATTCAAGGCGTGCAATTTTTGTAATGATGAAGCGTACTTATCGTACGTTGAATCATTGCAAAATGAAGCACAACGCAGAAGTTGG